>DASVBI010000569.1:0-6046 GCA_036375915.1 Terriglobales bacterium
ATCTGCCTACCTATTTCGACCGGAGCAAGCAGGGTTTTCAATTCCAAGTCAACATTCCATGGATTCCCGCGCCTAACATCCATTACCACCTGGGCGTGGACGGCATCTCCATGTGGCTGGTGGTGCTCACCACTTTCCTCACGCCACTGTGCGTGCTCATCTCCTGGAAGTCGGTGCATGAGCGGGTGAAGGAATTCTTCATCCTTATGCTCATCTTGGAGACAGCGCTGCTCGGCGTTTTCGTTGCTCTCGACCTTTTCCTGTTCTACTTCTTCTGGGAATTCACCCTCATCCCGATGGCGCTCATCATCGGCATGTACGGCCACGAGCGGCGGGTGTACGCGGCGGTAAAATTTTTCCTCTTCACCATGATCGCCTCCGCCTTCATGCTGGCCTCCATCATCTTTCTGTACGCCAAGACCGGCAGCTTCGATTACGTCGCCATTCAGAACGCGGTGCGCGACGGCGCCAGCTTTGGCATTACCGGCCACGCCCTGGGCTGGCTCGTCCTGGGATTCTTTGTCGCCTTCGCGGTGAAGGTGCCCATCTTCCCGCTGCACACCTGGCTGCCGGACGCCCACTTTGAAGCGCCCACCGCCGGCTCCGTCATGCTGGCCGGCGTGCTGCTGAAAATGGGCACCTACGGCCTGCTGCGCTTCAACCTGGGGCTCTTCCCTGACCAGGCTCGCCAGAACCAGAGCTGGATCATGGTGCTGGCCATCATTGGCATAATCTACGGCGCGCTGGTCGCGCTGGTGCAGCCCAACCTCAAAAAACTGATCGCCTACTCCTCGGTCAGCCACCTGGGATTCGTGGTCCTGGGGATCTTCAGCTTTACGCAACTGGGGGTGGACGGCGCCGTTTACCAGATGTTGAACCACGGCGTCTCCACCGGCGCCCTGTTCATGCTGGCCGGCATTATCTACGAGCGCCGCCACACTTTCGACATCAAGGAATTTGGCGGGCTGGCCACGCCTATGCCGATTTTCGCCGCCTTCTTCCTCTTCATAACTCTTTCTTCGGTGGGATTGCCTTTGCTGAACGGATTTGTCGGTGAGTTCCTTGTCCTTAGCGGCGCCTTCCAGGCCAAAATGATTTGGGGCATCCTGGCCGCCTCCGGCGTGATCTGGAGCGCCTGCTACCTGCTCTGGATGTATCAGCGCGTTTTCTTTGGCAAAGTGAAGCACTCCGTCAACAACACTTTGCCCGACTTAAGCGCGCGCGAGCGCACCGCGCTGTGGCCGGCCTCCATTGCCGCCCTGGCCATGGGCGTGGCTCCGGTGCTCTGGCTTAACTTCATTGACCCGGCGGTGCACAGCGTGCTCACGCCGCTGGCCCAGACCACGGCCCAGGTGGTGCGCTGATGCTTGCGACAGCCGACTACATCCGCATCCTGCCGGAAATCGTGCTCACCGCCTTCGGCCTGCTCGTGATGCTGGTGGACCCGCTGCTGCCGGAAGACCGCAACGTGAAGCCGCTGGGCATTATCGCGCTCGTCGGCGCGCTGGGCGCGGTGACCGCCAGCATCTTCCAGATGCGCTATGCCGGGCCCGCCTTCTGGAATTTTGTAGTAGTTGACAACTTCAGCATCTTCTTCCACCTGCTGGTCACGATCGCCGCCGCCCTGGTTATCATGGCCTCGTTCGAGTACCTGCGGGTGCAGGAGATTCGCGCCGGCGAATACTTCGGCCTCATCCTCTTCGGCACCGTGGGCATGGCCCTGATGTCCTCGGCGGTGGAGCTGGTGCTCATCTTCATCGCCCTGGAAATTTCCTCCATCTCCACCTACATCCTGGCGGGAGTCCGCCGCCGCGACGCCGGCAGCGTCGAGTCTTCGCTGAAATATTTTCTGCTGGGCTCCTTCGCCACCGCCTTCTTCCTCTACGGTATTGCGCTGATGTTTGGCGCCACCGGCTCTACCGACATTCCCCAAATCGCCAGCAACCTGCGCCTGAATGGCGCGCCGCTGATGGCCTACGTGGCTTACGCTTTGATATTCGTGGGCCTGGGCTTCAAGATTGCTTCCGCTCCCTTCCACGTCTGGACGCCCGACGTTTATGAAGGTGCGCCTTCGCCGGTGGTGGCCTTCATGTCCACCGCGCCCAAAATGGCGGTTTTCGCCGTACTGCTGCGGATTTTGTTCGTCACCGAAGGCCCCTCGCTGCTGGCGGGCTCGCGTCCGGTGTGGTTCTGGTGGGTGTGGGCTTCGGCGGCGGTCTCCATGACCCTGGGCAACCTGGGCGCGCTGGTGCAAAACAACGTCAAGCGCATGCTGGCTTACTCCGCCATCGCCCACGCCGGTTACCTGCTCGTGGCATTCGCGGCCGCCCCCGAGGCCGGCATCTCCGCCGCCATGTTCTACGCCGCCTCTTACACCGCCATGAACCTGGGCGCATTCATCGTGGTCAGCCACTTCGCCAACGCCGGCGAGCGCTACGTCACCCTCGACGACTACACCGGCCTGGGCCGCCGCTCGCCCCTGCTGGCCATGACGCTCACCATCTTTTTGATTTCATTGATTGGGATTCCGGCCACCGCCGGCTTCTTTGCCAAGTTTTACGTCTTCAGCGCCGCGCTGAAAGCCAATCTGGTCTGGCTGACCATCATTGCGGTGGTCAACAGCGCCATCGGCGCCTATTACTACCTGCGCGTGATCGTGGCGATGTACATGCGCGACCCCACCCAGGAAATTCCCGTCATGCGCGTGCCTGTGGGCGTCACCGCTACCCTGCTGTGCAGTGCCGCCGCTGTGATTTATCTGGGAATTCTGCCCGGGCGGGTGCTCGAGTTCGCCGCCAAGTCGGCGCAAAGCCTGCTGCGCTAGCCCATTAGCCTATGCCGGAGAGGCGTCGAGCGTAAGCTTGTGTCGCGGGCGCCTTCGCCCGCGTTGCGGCGAACCGGCCCGGCGCCTACAGGGAGAAACTGCCCGCCTCACCCTCTTCCAACCCTCAGTTTGCCGCGTTCGTGTCCGGGTGAATCAAGCGCACCGGAATCGCGCCCGGCCCGGATGCCAATGAGCCCGGACCGCTGCCGCTGCCATTTCCCGTGCAGGAGTTGGTCATGCTGATGAATTGGGCGGAGACGTACTTGTTGTTTCCGTTCAGCGTTATCGAGTCAAGGAATATCTGGGCGAAGCCGGCAATCGGTACGTTCTGCGTCGTTCCATTAATCGGTGGATAACCAGTGGGAGGCGCCGAGCAGTCGTCCCAAATCGCCATCGTCACCACCGAAGGGCTGGAGCTGTACACCTGCAGGGTTGGAGTGTAAGTGTACTCTCCAGGGTAGTAAACGCCATTCACCGGATACCAGGCCCAGTCGTTGTTGGCGCCCTGCTGCCCGATCAAGGTTTGTACCGGAGGTGGCTGTCCCCTCCCTACATCCCCCACGGTGGCTCCCGTCTTCGGTCCCATTTGAGTGTTGCAGCTGATCTGCACGCTGTTGCAGCTTAAAATCCATGATGAAAGATCGGATGCGGGATAGCCAATCGAAACCGGGTCAATCAGCCCCCACTGTGAAGCCGGCCCGCAAGTCGAATTATTCACGCAAAGCGTTGTACCCCCGCCTCCGTTGCCGTTGCCGTTACCGTTCCCGCCACCGCCTCCACCTTGCGACTGCCACAAGGTTATTGCCGCCCCAACATTGGGGGGCGGATTGGTGCATGATCCTCCCAGCAGCGCTGACTTGGTTATCCATAGCGGCCGCAGGCAGGTGGTTCCTCCCACGCTCCCCGGCGCTGCTTCTCCGATGGCATGCGCGCCGATAGAAACTTGTTGCCACCTTTGGCCCAGCACCCTCAGGAAAAACGTGGGCACGGTGGTAGTCACATCCACTCGCACCCGGTCGTATCCCGGAGGCGCAGCCGGAAAGCTCACCGTCACGTTGCCATTGGTCAGGCTCTGTCCCAGCACCTTATTCTCCTCCGCCGCCTGCTGCGCCGCTGAGGTCGCCATCGCCTGGGTGGTGGGAGTGTATTGCGCGTAGGTGTCGGCCCCGGCCAACGCGCCCGCGTCGGCGGCGTGTTGAGCAAAGGTCCGGGCGGTGAACACCGTGCCGAAATCAATCGCTAATCCCAGGATCGCTATCAGCGCAACCATCAGGATGGCGGTAAGGGCCACGATGCTGCCTTTTTGCCTTTTCATACATTCCCCTTTAGTACAGATCCATCATGGTGGTCTGGCCCTGTAAGGTCACCGTGGGCTGTCGCCGCAGCCCGGGAAGCGTGGGCAGGAAAAAGAATTTGTACTGGCAAGTGACGGTCACTTGCGCCATGGGCGTAATGACGGTTTGGCCGCTGGCCAGGGTCAGCGTCCCCGTGATCGCGCCCGCCGCCGGCAGGGTGTTGCCAGGTTCAAACGGCCAGTCTGTGGTCACATTGGTGCCTGCATTCCAGGTCGCGCACTGCCCCAGGGTGAAGGCTCCCCCACCCGGCAGCGCGTTATTGTTGGTCATGTAGCTCGACACCACGTTCTGGACGATGGTATCCCTGTTCGCGGCAGAGGCGACATTTTGAGTTATCGCCATGCGCGTGCCTTCACGCGCTGCGTTGTTCAGGAGTTGGTGCACGCGCAGCATGGAGCCGCCTTCAATTGCCCCCAAGGCTAGAAACACGAGCAACGGCAACGCCACCGCCAGTTCTGCGATTTCTGCGCCCTTTTCCTTGTCGTGTTTCATCAGTTGTTCTCGCTTCGCATCGCTGAGCATGTCGTCAGATGCAGGGTAAATCCCATGATGGGGACAGTTTTGCGGATGCCGACAACAACGTCGGTCTGATTCAGGGTTGAGGTTCCCGGGCTGCCGATGTACTGGATGGTGTAAGGCACCGGAACCACCCCCACATAGATATTGTCCGCCGTCTTCAGTGCTGGGTCGTTGCATCCAGTGATCGCGGGTGGCGTGGAGCCCCCGTAATTGCTGCACTGGGCCAGTCCGCCCAGCACAGCGCTTTGCAGGTAGTTGCAGGAGCGCTGGGCAATTTCGTTGTTGGTGGGCAGGTTGTAATTGGCGTTGGCCAAGGGGGCCACCCCGTACCGGGCGCCCTCGCGGGCGGCGGTAACCAGGGCCTGGTAGGAGCTGAAAGCCAGTCCAAACCAAATGGTTCCCAGAACCAGCAGAAAGAATAGGGGAAGCGCAAGAGCCGCCTCGACAATGGTGGTTCCGTGCTCGGCGCCGGCTTGCCGGCGTCTACGGCCGCCACGGAGAGGGGAGGAACCCCTGGCAGCTGATTTCATGTTTTCCACTCCTGGTAACGAAGCGTCACCCACGGCCGGTTGTTGCGGCGCGTGACCAAGCACAACTGGAAATTCCCACGGAACACCTGGAAAAAAGAGCCTTTTCAGGGCGGGGCACTTGCCGCTTGCGGAGTCAAAAATACTACATCACCCTGCCCACAGCAATGCGCCGGCACCGATAATTTTTGGACCTGGCTGGACCGGGCGGCTTATCCGCCGATGGCGCTGGCCGTCTCGGAAAAGACGTTGTTGGCCTGCGTGCCGATCAGCCGGATCGTTCCCACCACTATCACCAGAATCACCGCCAGCATGACCGCGTATTCGGCGATATCCTGTCCGGAGTCATCCATCCAGAGGGTCTTCAGCACGTCCATAAAATACTTCTCCTAGCCTGGGGGGAACAAAACTGTACCCGCCTCCGTCATCTCAGTCAAGGCGGCAATTCTGCTTCCAGCTCGCATGCTTTGCCCTGTGGATGACCTGTGAATTACGGGCGTGCTTTACCCTTGGCGGAGGCGTTTTGTCGCATTGATGGTGCAGATTGGTCCCGTTTTGGCATGCCGATTTCATTCGACTGCCAGGGCGACATCTTTCCAGGAAAATAGCCATGCCGAAACCACCCACAAAACCGCCGTCTCTGCCAGCGCCAGCAAAATCAGGCCCCCCGTCAGCGCCGTGGTGCGCTCGGAAAGATTCAGGAAGCCCTGAAGAATGGCGTAAACCGGGATAACCGCTGCCCAGGGGGTGCTCCACACCACCTCCACCAGCAGCGGCGCTCCCACAATTACCAAGGTTGCTGCCGTGGCCAGCAGCGGATG
>DASVBI010000747.1:0-3357 GCA_036375915.1 Terriglobales bacterium
CCAGGTCGGTGGGAAAAACGTGAACCCTTTGCGGTTTGATGTGCTTGCTGGACGGCTTGTATTGCGCGTTTAGCGCTGCCGCGCAGAGCAGCAGAGTGACTGCGCCCAGCCAGGCGCGGCGCATCACTTCACCCCCGATGCCGGAGCGGCGCCGGAGACCCCCGGCGCAGTTCCGTGCCACAAAGTGGTTACGATTCGCCCCTGGGGCGTGAAGTACTTTTGCGCGTAGCGGTCAATGTCCCGTGGCGTCAGCTCGTCAATGGCCTGCATCAGGGTGTCAATCACGGCCGGGTCGCGGTTGAAGCGGTAGTACCAGGCGAAGGTCCGGGCAATATCGTAGGTGGAATCCAGGCCGGCCAGGAAATCGTTGCGCACTTTGCTTTTGACCACTTTGAGCACGCGGCCGGAGCCGGGCTGGCGGGAGAAATGCTGTAACCCGTCCACGCCGCCGACCACGTCATCCTGCACCTCGTTGACGTACCGCTGTCCCTCCCTGCGGAAGCGGTCGAGCATCAGTTCGGAGTCGAGCAGCAGCAGGTGCGGATCAGTGGACTGCAGCAGTTCGCTCCCGTCGAGAATGGAGAAGCTGGTAACCGTCTGCTTCTCGTAGCGCAGCTTCTGAAACAGCGGTGCCGAGCGCGAGACCAGCAGCTCCGGCAGAATCATGGTGACGGCCGTCTCCTTGCTGCCCGGGTGCATGGCCGGCGTGTGGTAGCCCACCACCAGACGTGGCGAAACGTTCGCCTCCCAGTTCACATGCACGTTTTTGGGTCCGCTCGGCGGCTCCTCCGAAGGTATCTGCGGCGGGTGCGAGGGTTTCCAGTCGGCGTAGTATTTTTCCACTTGAGCGAATATGGTCTTGGGCTCAACATCGCCCACCACAATCAGGGCCACGTTATTGGGCTTGTAGTAATTGCCGTAGAACTCCCAGGCCGCGTCCCAGGCGTTGGGCATGTTCTCCACATCTTTTTCGTAACCGATCA
Organism: Terriglobales bacterium; assembly: GCA_036375915.1. Classification (GTDB taxonomy): domain Bacteria; phylum Acidobacteriota; class Terriglobia; order Terriglobales; family Acidobacteriaceae; genus JAICWP01. The sequence continues at coordinate 984 of DASVBI010000747.1, forward strand.
CGGTGTGGCCGTAAGGGTGGTGGGGAAATGCCGGCGGCGACATCTCCTCAATCATCTTTTCGCCGGGATCGGAATAGGCGCGCCGGTATTCGCCCAGCACCGCGCCCGCTTCCACCTGAAACGTCTTGCGCTCGAGCTTGAGGCTTTCAAAGCGCGAGGCTTCCAGCTGAATGAGCCCGGGCGTGGGTCCCTCCGGCGTTTGCACCGGTCCCGCCAAGTTGGAGGTGAAAGTAGTCGGATGGTAGAAGGTCAGGTCGTAGTCGGTCCAGGCATTATTAAACGCGCCCAGGCGGCGCATGGCCTGCTCATAGCCATCCCGCTGCCCTTCGTACTCGTGCAGGAACATGATGTGCTCGAACAGGTGCGCCAGGCCGGTCTTGCCTGACTGTGTTTCGTTGCGCGAGCCGGCCAAGACCGCGGTGGAGTAGGTCACCATGCCGCGGAATTCAGGCGTGGGAATCACCACCACGTTCAGCCCGTTGGCCAAGGTCCTGGTCTCAATGGAATAGGGAAAGAACTTAGGGGCGGGCTTGGCGGCTGCATGAGCCGCAGCCGAAACCCCGGCAAATGTGAGCAGGAAAACTGCCGTGGTGAGATGAAACCGGGATTGGGACATCCAGTTACCTCTGAAATACCGTAGAACCCTGAATTATAGAATGTTTGAATCAACAACTTGCAGGTTGGCAGGATGGGAGGCGCAGCAGGGCCAACCTGCTGCCGACAGCAATGGCGCGCCCTGAGAGATTCGAACTTGAGGCGATCAGCAGGCGTGAGCGCAGCGGGAGCCTGCTGCCGAAATCCTGAGCGCAGCGAAGGATCTGAAGAATGGCGCGCCCTGAGAGATTCGAACTCCCGACCTTCTGGTTCGTAGCCAGACGCTCTATCCAACTGAGCTAAGGGCGCGTCGTGCTTCCATATTAGCAAACGTCAATGCCCTGCAGAAACCAACGCTTGTGAAAAGGCTGAAGCGGCTCACTAGACATTTCGGCTACTGGCTGGTAGTTCATAGCCACCCAACCAGCTTCCGTTTGCAACTCGCGCGCCATCGGTTTCCTGGACCAGATACGGTGCGGCTTTCGTCCACTGTGGCGCTCCTTTCGGACACGTTTTCTGTGCAAAAACTTCCTTAATCCCCTCTGACTGGAAGAGCAGTTGCATATCTTTGCAGCGCTCAGTAAATCTTTCCCGGGAGCGGTAAAAGCTACCGGCGGGCGCGCCAGGAGGTATGCTTAAGTTGTTCATTTTCAGCAGGCTGGGTATGGCACGGGGGATGCTATTGATAAGGCCAGACGAAGTGGCGCGCAACAGGGGCGCTCTTGAGAATAAACTTCGGCCAGAGGTTTTCTTGAGCGCCCCTTTTGCTTTGTCTGAACAACTTACACGGTGTACGGCAGCCCAGCCCTCCCAGACAAGCAGCTTTCCTCACATCTTTCACTGTGAATCACGGTGGAAATCCTGACCGACCTCAGGCTAAGGCGAGTTTTTCCAAGACGTCAATGCCGGCGCGGCGTAGCAGTCCGGCCACGGTGTTTTCATTGAGCCGGGAAGCGTCAAATTCCACCCGCATGGTGTGGTTTTTACCATTGAACTGAATGCGGCGGATGCCGTAAACCTCGCGCACGCTGTCCACCGCCCGCATGGCCCCTTCGGTGGGCGGGGCGCCGTAGCGGAACACTACATCTAAGCTAGTCATTCCAAAGTCCTTGTAAAAACGCCAGATGGCTCAGAGACAATATAGCAGCCCGGGAGGGCGTGCGCGGGACTTGACTACAAGTTGTATAATCCCGCGAAATCCGGCGCGGTCTCTCCCAGATAGTTGTAGGTCTTTTGCAGCAGTCACGTAAACCAGGAATTTCCGTTTCTGACCCAACCTGTGATTTCCAGCCAAAGCAAAGGCCGCGCCGCCTTCGTTAAACTCCCGGCATCTGTTCGCTTTTTGTTACCCTTCCGAGCAAAGAGATATTGCCATCAGGCGGTGATCAACTGTGTGCCCGGGAACTCACATTTTTCCCACTTTGGGCGTAAAGGCGTAAGATAGGCGGGAGGTTCCCGCTTGAGCTACGAATCAGAGACCCCCTTCGACAGCGTCGAAGGCGCGCAGGAATACATCAAGCTGCTCAGCCAGACGGTTCATGAGGCACAGCAGTCGGTGCAAGCGGACCTGAACGCGGGCGGTATGGGCGACGCCAAACAGCTGGAGGCGCTGCGCCTGGTTTTTTATAATCTGGAGAAGCTGGCGCAACACCTCAAGGCGGGCAGCCGCATCCTCAACGACCTGCGCACGCTGCGTCGGTTGCTGCTGCAGGAACGGCGGCCCAAAGCCCCTGCCGTTACGCCGCGCCCGCAGAACGGCAAACGCGAGATCCCGGTGCTC
>DASVBI010000076.1:0-8337 GCA_036375915.1 Terriglobales bacterium
ACCTGGGTGGACTGGGCGACGGCGGAACCTCAGCCCGATAGCTTCGACTTCAAGAATCTCGACCTGCTTCTGCAATTGGCCCAGCCGCGCGGCCTGCGCGTGATCGTGCAGGTTTATCTGGATTCCGCTCCCGACTGGGTAGGCCAGAAATATCCTGACGGCCGTTTTGTGGACCGCAGCGGCGCCGTCATCGAATCGCAATCCGCTCCCGGCTTCTGTATTGACCACCCCGGCGTGCGCGCCGAAATCGTCAAATTTCTCTCCGCCCTCTCCGGCGACGCCAACCGCTACCCCGCCCTGTACGGCTGGGATGTGTGGAGCGAGCCCCACGTCATCAACTGGGCCGAGTTCCCCTATCTCGTCCGCCCCGAGTTCTGCTACTGCCCCAACAGCCAGAAACGTTTTCGCGGCTGGCTGGAACGCAAGTACGGTAATCTCGAGGCGCTGAACCGGGCCTGGTATCGCGGCTTCCAGGATTGGAACCAGGTGGAGCCGCCGCGCGCCAGCACCATTCTTTCTTACACCGACTATCTCGATTGGCGCGCCTTCATTGACGACAAGCTGGCCGGCGATCTGAAAACCCGCGTGGATGCCATCCGCAGCGCCGATGCCACCCACTTCATCACCAGCCACGCCGCCGTGCCCGGCCTGTTCACTTCCCCCACCGATGGTTACGGCGAGCCCGACGATTGGAAAATGGCCGCCAACGCCGACTTCTTCGGCACCTCGCTCTATCCCAAGCACGCCGAATCCACCCAACCCTGGAGCTGGCAAAAGCTCTCCGCCGGATTGGACTTCAGCCGCTCCGCCGCCGAAGGCAAAGGATTCTGGATCGGCGAACTCCAGGCCGGCCAGGGCGTCACCGGCATGCGCATCGCCGACCCAGTGGTCGGAAGCGACCTTCGCTTCTGGATGTGGAACACCATCTCTCACGGCGCCCGCGAAATCGCCATTTACGCCTGGTATCCCATGAGTTCCGGCTACGAGTCCAACGGTTATGGCCTGGTGAATTTAGACGGCAGCGTTACCGAACGGGCCCGCGCCGCCGGCGACACCGCAAAGATCATCGAAGCCCATGCCTCCGCCCTGCTGGCCGCCAGGCCCGCTCCCGCCCAAGTTGCCATTCTTTATAACCGCCTCTCCTACATGGTGGGCGGAACCGAACCCTCGCTCTCCAAGTTGGGCAACGCCGAGCGCGATTCTCTCCTGGGCTTGCACCGCATGTTTCTGGAAGAGCAGATTCCGGTGGATTTCATTCCTCCCCAGGATGTGATCGCCAACCGGCTGGGCCAGTACAAGATTGTCTTCCTTCCCTACCCGGTGATGCTGGCTAAAGCTGTCGGGGATGGAATTCGCCGCTATGTCGAGAACGGCGGCACGGTTGTGGCCGAGGCCCGCCTGGCCTGGAACGACGCCCGCGGTATTGCCAGCGACGTCATCCCCGGGGCTGGCCTCGATGAGGTCTTTGGGGCGCGCGAGCATCTGATTCGCCCAGTTGATCATCCGGAAATGGAGATAGCGCCCCTGCCCGGCCTACCCGGCATGGCGGCCCGCGAAAAAGTTGCAGCCGCGGGATTCGAGGAGGAATTGACGCCGGCGGAGTCCGCCCAGGTGCTGGCCCGTTTTGCCAATGGCCAGCCCGCGCTGGTGGAGAATTCTTTTGGCAAAGGCAAAGCCGTGCTGGTCGGTTCTTTCCTGGCTTTGGCCTACGAGCGTCAGCCTGAGGTCTCGACCAAGCGACTTATCCTCGCCCTGGCGGAGCAGGCTGGGGCCGCGCCCGAGGTTAGGATTACGGGCGCCGATCCGGCAAAAACCGAAGTGCGGCTCCTGCTGAACCCGGAACAGCAAGAGTTGTTTGTTTTCTATCACGGGACTACTGCCGCCAGGGCAACTCTTAGCCTTCATCTGCTGTGGAAGAACGCGGTTGCCCGCAACCTGCTTACCGGCGCGACCGAACCGGTTTCGATAAGCAATGGAGTCTCCGCGCTGATTGTGACCCTGCAGCCCAATCAAATCCTCGCATTCGAATTGCGGCCGGCGGCGGCCGCTGCTACTGCGCGTCTCAGGTCGAACTCAGGTCGAGTGCGAAGAACCACCCCGGCCAATTAGTAATGGCCGCTCATTACCTCCGTGACTTGTCGCTCGTCCCCGTCCTCGCTAGGATGCAATTGAGTTTGGCGAAGTACCTTGGGGGAGGGTACCAGCCACGAGGGAGCCTGGGCGCGAGTCCAGGCTTCTTTTTTGTTTTATCCTCGGTCGTGAGTTATTGGTTCTGGCCGGGAACTCGGCGAGTGCTCAGCTAGTCACCACTCCTAGATACTGGGCACGAGGTACTAGATACTGGGTACTGGCTACGAACCCACCAGCCGTTCCAGAGCGGCTTTATTGCGAATCAGCAGAGTGGAGCCGCGCAGTTGAGCGACCTGCTGCTTGCGGAAGTCTCCCAATACTCGGGTTACAGTTTCCCGAGAGGTGCCGACCAGTTGCGCGATTTCTTCGTGGGTAAGCGCAATTTTGATGCGGATTCCATCTTTCGTCGCTTCGCCTTCTTCCGACCACTCCAGCAGCAACCGGGCCATCTTTTCGGTCACCGAGTGCGAGAGTCCCAGAGCTCGGATCATCTCGTAGGCGGACTGGCAGTTCTGGCTCAGGTGTTGCGCCGCCCGCAGGCAGGCGTCCCCGTGCTCCTGCAGGAAGTGCAGAAAGTCCTCGCGTTTCACGAAATTCAGTTGTGAGGCCTGCAGAGTCTCCGCCGTCAACTCATAGGGCTTGCCGGAAACCGTGGCGTGCAATCCCAGCACCTCCCCGGGTTCGGCGATACGCAGTATCAGCGTCTTGCCTTCCCGCGAGGTGGTGGAGAGCTTCACCCGGCCGCGGCAGAGCACGTACATGCCCCGCGGCGTCTGTCCTTCCACAAACAGGACTGCCCCCGCAGGTACCGCCGAGGAGTACTTGATTTTTTCGAAAGCCACCAGGGCGGTACGCGGCAAATCGCAGAAAAACCGCTCCGAACGCAGGTTGCAGATCAGGCAGTTTTCGATGATGGGCAGACCGTAGGGCGACCCCATGCGCACCTCTATCACATGCCGCTGTGATTATTGTAACAACTATACCAGCCTGGACATAATTCTTCGTCCCGCAAGGTTCCGACCACATTACCTAAATACGGTGCTGACAAGGGATTACGAAGGGAGGCGTCCGTTGGTCTATGACTGCAGTCGGTGCTCTCGAAAACTGCCATCCGGGATGACAAATACTGTCACCCATTCCGCCCGGAGGGCTGCTGAGCTCCTCCACCAATTCTTAAGCAATTTCGTACTTCATCCATGAATTGAACAGCTTGCGGCTGTTCAGCCAGATTGGCCCCTGGGATGCAAGCTTTCTCCCCGGGAACTGTTATGCGGTTGTGCAGTACCACAGCCCGGGATGGCGCTGTCAAAATGCAGAAAGATAAAGGATTTTCGTTAATTGAGTTGCTGATTGTGGTGGCGATCATTCTCATCGTCGCCGCCATCGCCATTCCCAACTTGATACGCGCCCGAATTTCCGCCAATGAGTCTTCCGCAGTCTCCTCGGTTCGCAGCATCATGACCGCTGAGGCAGCCTACGCTACCACCTATCCCGATGTTGGCTATGCTCCGGCTTTGACGAATTTGACGGGATCGCCTCCCTGCACTCCCAGCTCGACTACGGCCTGCCTGATAGACACGGTACTGGCTGGCGGCACGAAAGCCGGTTACAACTTTAGCGCTACCGGCGGTACGCCGACGCCCCTGGGTGTAAATACAACTTTTATCATCGGAGCTGCGCCTTACGCTCCCAATATTTCCGGCGTGCGTCGTTTTTGTGGCCAGAACGATAACGTGATTCACTACGACCTCAATCCCGGGCTCACCTCTGCCGTGCCCACGGCTGCGAATTGCGGAAATCCTCCATTCGCCGGGCAGGCCATTCAGTAACCCAGCCATACGTCAACCTGCGGACCTGGTTTACCATGAGGCGGTCGCCTCTTCGCGTCATGCCGCCCCCTCTCCCTCAACCCCGGACTGTGTTCCACGTGGACATGGACGCCTTTTTCGTGTCGGTGGAGGAGCTGTTCGATGCCTCGCTGCGCGGGAAAGCAGTGGTAGTTGGCGGCCAGCGCGATGAGCGGGGCGTGGTTTCCGCCGCTTCTTATGAAGCCCGCAAATTTGGCGTGCATTCCGCCATGCCCTTGCGCACCGCCGCCAAGCTTTGTCCGCACGCCATTTTTGTGAACGGCCATCCCGACCGCTATCGCGACTATTCCGGAAAAGTCCACCACGTGCTGCAGAGCTTTTCCCCGCAAATCGAAATGGTCTCGATAGATGAGGCCTATCTGGACATGACCGGCACGGAGCGGCTGCATGGTCCGCCCCTGCGTGCAGCCCACGCCCTGCATCAAGCCATTCACACCCACACCGGCCTCAACTGCTCCATCGGCATCGCCGCCTCCCGCCTGGTTGCGAAGGTCTGCTCCGACCAGGCCAAGCCCAACGGAATGCTCTGGGTCCTGCCCGGCCACGAAGCCCAATTCCTGGCGCCGCTGGCCGTGCGCAAAATTCCGGGAGTGGGCAAGGTCGCGGAGCAGAACCTGCATGCCCTGGGCATCAACCAGGTTGGAGACCTGGCGCGTTTTGACGATGCTTTTCTGGAAGAGCGCTTCGGCAAGTGGGGGCTGGCCCTGGCGGGCAAGGCCAAAGGCCTCGATGCCGGCGGCTGGTTCGATTCCGAAATTGGCGCCGACGAGGGCCCTAAGTCCATGAGCCACGAGCACACCTTTTCCGTGGACACCTGCGACGCCCAGATGCTGGAAGGCACTCTGCTGCGGCTGTCGGAAATGGTGGGCCGGCGCTTGCGCGAAGCCGGCTTGCACGCCCGCACCGTGCAACTGAAGCTGCGCTACGACGATTTCACCACCATCACCCGCGCTCATACCCTGCCCCGCTCCACTCAGCTTGACACCGAACTGTTCGAAGCCGCGCGCCACTTGTTCCGCAATGCCTGGGAATCCGGCCGCCTCATTCGCCTGCTGGGCGTGCACGCGTCTTCCCTGGGTCAGGGCGAAGGCCAGCTCAGCCTGCTGGAGGATGACAGGCAGCGACGCTGGCGGCAGGCGCTTTCCGCTGCCGATCACTTGCGCGACAAGTATGGAGAATCGGCCGTAGAACTGGGGGGAGCCTTGAAAGGGCGCTTCCGTGAACGCGTTCATGAGAATCCTGCCGGCCTGCCCGGTAAGGAGAAGAAAAACGACTCCGCTGACTGAGATTGCCTGCGCCGTGAATGAGTCCTGGGCAGGGCGCCGTCCCCGCCGTCCCCGCGCTACTTGATTTGAGGAACTAGGAATAGCAATCAGGGGAGTCTCGAATCCCATGCGCAAAAGGCCTCAAGCCATCGGGGCATTCAGCAATGTTCTCGTCAGATTGTCGGGGGTGCCGGCTCGAGCAACTGGGCTGTGCGGCTCCAAAAAGCGCCAAAATATTCCTGATTTGCTTGCCGGCGGAGTGACGCCGCCTGCCTTCTCTGCATCCTATGTTTGGCTTATGAAAAAGGGTGAGCTGAAAAACCGGCTTCGCCGGCGCACCGCCGATAAGCTCTACGCTCTGGCTCGCAGCACCGGCCGGATGCCTGCTCACCTGTCCGCGGTTGAAACGCCAAATCCCGCCCTCGACGACGCCCGCCGCAATGGGCGGGCGCAGGCCAAACGACGCTCCGGCAGACCGCGGTAGCCATGGTCTAATCGGTTGCGTCTTGGCCGATATCAAGTTACAAATTGCTCTATTGCCAATTCCTACAGCCCCGCCTCAATCCGCGAGCGCGGATCCAGGTAATCGCGCAGGGCATCGCCAATGAAGTTGAAGGAAAGCACCGCCAGCATGACCGCCGCCGCGGGAAACAACACCAGATGGGGGGCATCGAACAGGTGGGCGCGGCCGTCATTCAGCATTGAACCCCAGCTCGCGGTGGGCGGCGGCACGCCCAGTCCCAGGAAACTCATGGTAGCTTCCGCCAGCACCGCGCCCGCCATCCCGATGGCCGCCTGCACGATTACCGGCTGGATGATGTTGGGCAGAATGTGGCGCGTAATAATGCGCCAGTCGCTCGCCCCCAGCGCGCGCGCCGCTTCCACGTATTCCCTTTCCCGGGCGGCCAGCACCTGCGCCCGCACCAGCCGCGCATAGCCCACCCAGCCTCCCAGGCACAGAGCCAGAATCAGGTTGAAAATTCCTGGCCCGCGAAAAGCCACAAAGGAAATGGCGATCAGGATGCCTGGAAACGACAGAAACGCGTTCATCAGGATGACGTTCACGAAGCGGTCCACTTTGCCGCCGTAATAGCCGGCAATCGAGCCGATGATCAAGCCCAACAACAACGCCCCTGCCACCACGCTGCTGCCCACCAGCATGGAAATGCGAGCCCCGTAGATCAGGCGGGAAAGGATGTCGCGCCCCAGTTCGTCGGTGCCACACCAATGCGCCGCCGAAGGAGGCGCCAGGCGCGCGGCCAGTTCGATGTGCGCCGGATCCTGGGGCGCAATCCAGGGAGCAAACAGCGCGAACACTACAAAAACGGCGACCAGCACCACGCCGATAATCGCCAGCCAGTTGCGCGGCGCGGCCCGGGTCTGGGCTGGCGCCTGGGGTAACGTTGCTTGTGCCGCAGTTGCCATAGTCAAGAAAAGTTTCTTTATTGTCGAATCCGCGGATTGGCCACCGAGTACAGCAAATCCGTCAACAAATTTACCGCCACATACGTCAACCCGATCGCCAGAATGCAACCCTCCACCAGGTAATAATCGCGATTGGAAATCGCCTGGATGGTGAGCCTCCCAATTCCCGGCCAGGAGAAAATGGTTTCGGTAACAATGGCCCCGGCCAGCAACGCCCCGAACTGCAATCCCACCACCGTCAACACCGGAATCATGGCATTGCGCAGGGCGTGGCGATACACCACCGTACGCTCCGGCAAGCCCTTGGCTCGCGCGGTGCGAATGTAATCCTGGCCCAGCTCCTCCAGCATGGAGGTGCGAACCATGCGCGTAAGAATGGCAGCCAGCGCGCCGCCCATGGTGATGGCCGGCAGCACCAGGTGGGCCAGGCTGCCCGAGCCCGACACCGGGAGCCAGCCCAGCTCAATCGCAAAGAACAGAATCAGCACCGGGCCCAGTGCGAAATTGGGAAACGACAACCCGAACAGGCTGATTACGCTCAGCAGCCGGTCGTCCCAGCGATTACGATGCTGCGCCGAGCGCACTCCTGCGGGAATGGAAAGGGCGAGCGCCACCACCAGCGACGCCACCGTCAGTTCCAGGGTGTAGGGATAGCGCTGCGCGATCAGGCTGCTCACGCCCTGGTTAAAGCGCAGCGACGGACCAAGATTGCCATGCAGCACACCGGTCCAATAGTTAATGTATTGCCGGCCCAGGGGCACGTCCAGGCCGTAGGCGTGCCGCGCCGCCTGCATGTCCGTGGCCGCGGCGCCCTCCCCCAGCATCTGCTGAATGGGATCGCCAGGCACCAGGTGAATCAGCAAAAAGACGATGGACACTACCAGCCAAATGACCGGCAGGGTGTAAAGCAGGCGGACACCCAGGTAGCGCAGCGTGGATCTCATGGAAAGGGGCCGCCGCTATTATAGGGATTCCAACCTGCTCTACGAGTAGCTTCTGCTGGACTCCGGCCCCCGAACGTGGACAGGCCAGGTGCAGCGAGGCCTTTACTCGGGAAGCCGCGCCTTCTTCAATTCCGAGCGTACACGGTTGGCTTCCCGGTCCATGGCCAGCCAGAGAGTATCCGCTGCATTGGACCCGGGTCTATCCAGAACATAAGTTTCCACGATCGGCTTAAACCGGCCGCTGTGGAAAAGCGCAAACGCCACTTGCAGATTCGGCCGGGCGATTGGCGATGAATTGCTGGCATCGGTGCTGGGAACCGGCCCGCCAATAGAAATTTCCGGAAGCTGTGGCTCGAACGGATGCTGTCGCGGGTCGCGGATCTGGCTGAGCAGGATGTAATCACATTGCTTCTGCCGTGATTCCTCGCCGTTCTCCTTGCTGAACTCCAGCGGGTAGTGCGTTGTTGTCCGCGAATTCATCCCCACCGCATCAACTTTATCCTGCTTCAAACTCTTAACCAGGCGCTCCGTCATCTGCTCCACAAACGCGGAGGTCGTGCTCGTGTTAGCAACCACCGCCACGCACACCTTTTTGGATTCGTCCGTGGAGTTATCTTTCGCAAAAACGGAGGAGCTCACTGAAAGGACGACGGCCGCGATACTGGCGGAGACAAAGAGCAGGCGCATGGAGGCACCTCCTCACCT
>DASVBI010000165.1:0-2775 GCA_036375915.1 Terriglobales bacterium
GGGCAGGGAAGGGCCGAAGCCAATGGGGGTGAAGGTGGCTTCGCGGAATATGGGCGCAACCGAGTTAAATTCCTCATACATGCGGCGGTAAGCGGCGGCGTCCTTTTTGGAGAACTTGGCGAATTCGGCGATGGTGCGCTCCACATCCCGCCATTGGGTAAGGTGGCTGCCATCGAGAAATGCCATGTGGAAGATGGGATCGGGATCAATGTATTCCAGCCCGTAGTCGCGCAGGGGAATTTCGTTGTTGCGCAGCATGGGATTGGACTGGATGAAGTACTGCGCAGTGGAGCAGACGTCATCCTGGAAGCCGCGCAGGGTCAACTCCGCCGTCTTGACGCCGCCGCCGATGGTCGGCCGGCCTTCGAGCACCACGCAGCGGTAGCCAGCCTTTGCCAGGTAAGCGGCGGTGACCAGGCTGTTGTGCCCGGCGCCGGCGACAACAATGTCAAAGCTCTCAGCGCGCGGGCCCTGCTGGCCAATGGCCGCCAGGGGTTTGAGGACCAGGGGGGCGACCGCCGCTCCTTTGAGAAAACCGCGCCGGGTGATGTCGCTCATGAAATTGCTCCTATCGGTCGCTGGATTTGGCCGCCGGGGTGGGCGGGGTGGTGGCGGCTTGTCCCGCCTGGTGCTGCAGTGAAGGGGCGGAATGGCAGGTGCTGCACACCGTCTTGGCGTGATTCTTCTCATGGCAGGAAATACAGACCGCCATGGTGGTGACGCTGGTCTTCTCAAACATGGCCGGCATTTCCTGCACCGGCCCATGGCAGTTCTGGCATTTCAGGCCGGCAGCTAGATGAAAGCGGTGGCTCCATTTCACCCCGGGCATCACCTTGTACACCCGGACCCAGGGGATAGCCTGATGGTTGCTGTCATATTCCGCCAGCTTCTTGATGGCCGTCGAATCGGTGGCTACGGATTGGTGGCAGGTCATGCAGGTTGCGGTGGCGGGATAGGTCATCATCTGGCCGGGATCAGGGTTGGTGTGGCAAAACTGGCAGCCAATCTTCAGGGCCAAGTGTGTCTTGTGGCTGTAAGGCAGCGGCTGGGTGGGCGCGGCCGGATGCAGGGGATTGTCGGGCACGAGCTGCGGCGGATATGCCGTCGCGTCCTGCGCCGGCAGGTTCATGGCGCTCAAAAGCAAGAACGCCAGCACAGCGACGAGCAGCGCGAGTATCGGCTTGGATCGCACAACCGCACCTCCGGTTCACTTATGTTTTCCTGCTGACCACCTCTTCAATGCTGGTGCCGAAATCCTTGAGCATGACCATGGCCGCATTGCGGCCCGGGGCGCCGGTCACGGAGCCGCCAGGATGCGTGGTGGCCCCGGTCTGGTAGAGGCCGGGGATAGGCATGCGGTGCTGCGCCCAGCCCAGCATGGGGCGCATGGGACCGGATTGCGCGGCGTCCTGCCGGCCGCCGTGCGCGCTTCCCTGCCAGAAGTGCGGGTTCATGCGCTCGATATCGAGCGGGCTGGTGAGAAAGCGCGCCAAAATCTTGTCGTCCGTCAGATTGGGCGAGAAGCGCCGCAGATAATTCAGGTTGGCCTGGTCCACCTGATGCTTGATTTCGTCCCAATGCTGCGGCCCCTCCTTCAAGTTGTAGGGCTGGAATCCGATGATCTTGAGCGTGTGCATGCCGGGCGGCGTGCGCGAAGGGTCAGCCACGCTGCAGCAGATGACTTGTAGCGGAGGATGGTCCAGGTTGACCAACCCCGAGGTGTCGTCAAACCCGAAACGCAGGGCGCGGTCGGCATTCGCGATCACCCCCGCTTCGGTTGGCGTCAGGCTGCCGCCCTGAACCGCGTAAGTTGGCGCCACCGAGGTGGCGTAATGGCTCACGAACATGGTGCGCTCGCCTTGCCAGGTATCAACCCCGTCCAGGAAGTCCTGGCCCCAGAGCTGGGGCGGCGCCATCTTGACCAGGTGCTTGATGTGAATGGTGGAGAGCACCGCCTTGGCGGCGCGATAGGAACTGCCATCATCGCACTCCACGCCGGCGCACCGGCCATTCTCGATGATGAAGCTGCGCACCCACTTGTTGGTGAGAATCACGCCCTTGTGGGCTTCGATGAAGCGGGCCAGGGCCTGCGTCAGCATTCCCGAGCCGCCCTTGGGCAGCGGGCGTCCACCGTGCTGCTGGCCGGCAAAGGCGTAGGCCATGCGGCCGGTCACAGGGTCGCTGGGAGCTTCCGACGAAAGGTGGCCCATGAACAGCAGAGCGGCGCGCGAGTGGTCGTCTTCGAAATTGTCGCGAATGATCTCCCAGGCCGACATGGCCAGGCGACGCTGCCACAGTTTTCCGCGCGCGACCTTGGCCAGGCGCTCGTTCAGGGGCGGAACGAAACCGATGGGGTTGAAACTGGCGGCTCCGAAAACTGTCTTAACCGAGTCGAATTCCGCCAGCATGCGGCGGTAGGCGGCGGCATCTTTTTTGGAGAATTTACCGAATTCGGCTACCGTGCGGTCCGGGTCGCGCCACTGGGTGAGGTAAGAGCCATCCCCAAACACCACGTGGAAGATGGGATCAGGCGTTATGTACTCCAGGCCGTAGTCTCCGAGGTGGAGTTCGTCATTGCGCAGCAGCGGGTTGGCCTGGATGCCGCTGTGGGCAGTGGAGCAGACGTCGTCGTGAAAACCGCGCAGAGTGAGCTGGGCGGTTTTGACGCCGCCGCCGACTACCGGCCGGCCCTCGAGCACCAGGCAACGGTAGCCTGCCTTAGCCAGGTAGGCGGCGGTAATCAGGCTGTTGTGGCCGGCGCCGGCCACAACAATA
>DASVBI010000047.1:0-2182 GCA_036375915.1 Terriglobales bacterium
GAGTCTGGTATTGGCCGCTGGAGTTGAAGTTCTCGATGAATACGTCCTCCACCGTCGGCCCGATGTTGGTGAAGCCCCAGGCGATGCGCTGGTTATGCCCGAGAACCACGGTGGGTGTGCCCGGCAGCGTAACCCCGGCCACGTCGAAGTCTCCGCTCGTCAGGTGCGCCTCATACCACAACGCCGGCATCTGGTGCCCCAGATGAGGATCGTTGGAGAGCAGGGGCTTGCCGGAAGCGGTGTGCGCCCCGGAAACCACCCAGTCGTTGGAGCCTAATTCGGGGCGGAGCTCAAGTTGTGAGATTGCCATCCCGGCAAGGGAAGGCACGCTACCTTCGCCGGCGGCAGGCGAGACAGGCGCCAGCCTACTCATCTTCTCAGTGTCCTGTCCGGGAGGATGGTCACGCCAGGACAAGTTGGGATAGAGGTCCGCAGTGAGTTCCGGCCCCAATTTGGCCAGAATCTTCTCGCGCTCCAACGCCACTTTGGCCGAGTAATGGTTCAACTCCTTCACCATGTTCGCTTCGATGGCCAGCGAATCCACCGGCGTCCAGGGACGTGGGGTATAGCGCAGGACGCGAAACTCAAGGGGTAAGCGGTCCCGTTGTTGGGCGATAAAGTCATTTACCCCACGGGCGTAGGCTTCGAGGTAGGAGCGGTCGCGCGGGGAAAGCTCTTCCAGCGCTTTTTCAGCGCGTGCCTCAAGGCCGAGAATGCGCTGTTCGCGGTCGTGCTTGACCCAGTCCGCGCCCAGCACCTCGGCCATATCCCCGGCAGCGAAACGCCGCGTCATATCCATCTCCCACAGGCGGTCTTGGGCGGTGACATAGCCCTGGGCGAGGAAAAGGTCCTCCAGGTTGGCCGCCTCGATGGTGGGTACTCCGTGAGCGTCGCGGGTAACGGCAACCGGCGCCGACAAGCCCGCCACCACCAGGCTGCCGTCGAGCTGGGGAAGAGCAGTAGAGGCGGTGTAGTACAGCCAGCCGCCCACCGTGGCCGCCAGTACCAGCAGCAGCAGCAGGCTCAGGGCCGGCCAGCGAAGGGCCCGGCGGGCGGTGGCGGTCTGGGGAGAAGCGATCTCAGGAGTGGCCATGGAGAAGGAGACGATTGTAGGGCGGGCAGGGCTGAGGAAACAACCGGGGCGGAGGCAAGTTGAAAATGACTTTCATTTTCAAAATGGCCCGGCCTTGATATCCTGATTCCGGCTTCCCCATCTTTCATGCTGCAGAAGCGCATTGACGACCAGCCCCTCATCTCCCGCGAAATGATGCGCGAGGCGGAGCTGATCCTGCACAACCACCTCAAGCGCGTGGGCCTGAAGCACACCGCCCAGCGCGATACCATCCTGCGCACTTTCCTGGAGACGCGCGAGCATCTCTCCATGGACGAACTCCACCGCCTGGTCAAGCGCAAGGACCCGCGCATCGGCTTTACCACGGTTTACCGCACCCTCAAGCTGCTGGCCGAGTGTGGCCTAGCCAGCGAGGTCGCTTTCCACGACGGCATTGCCCGCTTCGAACACCAGTACAACCGCCGCAGCCACCACCACATGGTGTGCACGGAGTGCGGCAGTTCGGTGGAATTCTTCTCCCCCGAGGTGGACCGCCTGGAGCAAGAGATTGGCCGCAAGCACCACTACCTGACCACCCGCCACACCTTCCAGATCTACGGGCTATGTGAGAACTGCCGCAAGAAGGCCAGCCGTCCCACCGCCTGACTCCGGCGTTGCCTTACGGCCCGCTTTCTGTTAATGTCCGCGCAAACAGGACTATCCCAGGGGCAGTCAGGGCTCGGAACGACCGTTTCTATTCTCAGGGTTTCAGGAGGGCTATATGCCGCGGTTTTGCTCATCATGTGGAGCGCCCCTGGCCGAGGGCGCCATTTCCTGCAGTTCTTGTGGAACCAGCGCCGCCCAGAATGTGGGCGGAGGAGCCGCGGCAGTTCCCGCGGCCGCGCCGTCTACCGGGGGCCTGACCGATAACGTCGCCGGCCTGCTGGCTTATGTCACCATTATTCCGTCCATTATTTTCTTGGTGATGGAGCCCTACAACCGGAACCGGTTCGTGCGCTTCCACTCCTTCCAGAATATTTTCTTCTGCGTAGCCTGCATTGCGCTGGGCATAGTCATGAGCATTATCGGGATGATCCCGATGGTGGGCCTGATCACCCTGGTCATCTGGCC
>DASVBI010000213.1:0-2624 GCA_036375915.1 Terriglobales bacterium
GAGCCGGCAGTGTCCCGGTCAGCCCCCGTCGAATTGGACGACACAAACACCATGCTGCTGGCTCCGCTGTGGCTGTCCGCCGGCGATGCCCCTTATCCCGCCCCTAAGTCTGCGGCGGTGGGGGCGGATGCGCGCGCCCTGCGCGATCTCAGTGCTCTGCTCACCATGGCCGGCAAAACCGCTGCCGTGGAAGATTCCGAATCGCTCTATTGGCAGCTTCTGGGCATGATCTTTGAAATCATCCCGGCGGATCGGGGAGCGATTCTGCTGGCCGGCTCCGATCCCCAAGAGCTCTCCCCCGCTTTTGCCTGGGACCGCGCTTCCGGCCCCGCTCAGCCGGTGCGGGTGAGCCGCACCGTGGTGCGCCAGGTCTTGCAGAGAAAATCGGCAGTCATGGTGAACGACGTGGGTGCGGACGCTACCCTGCAAACGGCCTCCAGTCTCCGCCTGGAGCGCGTGCGCTCGCTGCTCTGTGCTCCCTTGCTGGCCGGGGAGCGCGTGCTGGGCGCAATTTATCTCGACTGCGCCAGCGGCGGGGTGTGCTTCGACGAGCAGCACCTGCGCATGCTGACCGCCGTGGCTGGGCTTGCCGCCCTGGCTTCCCAGCGGGTGTGGCGAATGGAGTCTCTGCGCAATGAGAACCTCCGCCTGCGCGCCGATTTGAAGCTCGACCACGGCCTGGTGGGTGAAAGCCCGGCCTTGCGCCGCACCCTGGAACTCATCGCCAGGATCGCGCCTTCCGATTCCACCGTTCTGCTGTGCGGCGAAAGCGGCACGGGCAAGGAACTGGCGGCGCGCGCCCTGCATCGCGCCAGCCCTCGTGCCCCCTCTCCCTTTGTAGCCATTAATTGCGCCGCCATTCCTGAGACCTTGCTGGAGAGCGAGCTGTTCGGTTATGAGAAAGGCGCGTTCACCGGCGCCACCGGACAGAAGAAAGGGCAATTTGAGCTGGCCAATGGCGGCTCCATTTTCCTCGATGAGATCGGCGAGCTGGCTCCGGCCTTGCAGGCCAAGCTGCTGCGCGTGCTGCAGCAGCGTGAGTTCGTGCGCCTGGGCGGGGCCCAGCCTATCAAAGTGGACGTCCGTTTGATCGCGGCTACCAATCAGGATTTGCGCGCCGCCGCTGACCAAGGGCGCTTTCGCAAAGACCTTTTCTTCCGCCTCAACGTGGTCGCCATCACCATGCCGCCGTTGCGCGACCGGCCCCAGGATATACCTCTGCTGGCCAACTATTTTCTGGCCCTTTGCAGTCAGCGCTGCAAGCGGCGGGTGCGGGGAATTTCGGCGCCCGCCATGGAATGCCTGCAGCGCTATGACTGGCCGGGCAACGTGCGCGAACTGGAGAATGCCATCGAGCACGCGGTGCTATTGGGTGCGGGCGAGGTTGTGCTGCTCGAGGACCTGCCGGAAGTGATTGTGGAAGGCCACCCGCCGGCAGCCGGGCAGGCTGCCGGCTACCACGCTGCCCTTAGCGAGTTGAAGAAGAAGCTCATTCTGCAGGCCTTTCAGCAGGCTGGAGGCAGTTACACGGAAGCCGCCCACCTGCTGGGCGTCCATCCCAACTACCTGCACCGGCTCATCCGCAACCTGAACTTGAAGGCCGCCCTGCGCTCCGCCGGCGAGTGGTCCGCCGACTAACCGTTCTTCGCGCGGATCAGAGCGGCGCCATTTTTCCTGGTCTTCTCTCTCATTTAGAATGGCTCAGCAGGCTCGCTGAGCCGAACCTGCACCACAATTCGACGCCGGCACCCCCAAGCCACTGGGGATGCCGCCGACGCGGAGAGATGGGTGAGTGGTTGAAACCGCACGCCTCGAAAGTTGAGGCGATAGCGGGCGCCCGAGCCCGCTGCCGAAATCCTGACCCTGAGCCCAGCGAAGGGGAAGGACCTCGGGTGTGGTTGCAACTGTGCGACGCGGAGAGATGGGTGAGTGGTTGAAACCGCACGCCTCGAAAGCGTGTATACGGGGAACCGTATCGGGGGTTCGAATCCCTCTCTCTCCGCCAGATTATTTCCCGCAACTTCCATCTAATCAACCACTTGCAAGCTAAACTGTTGACCATCTGTGCATTACAGTCCCTCTTGCAAATTTTTCTTGAGCGTCATGATTTTCATATCCGTCACCAGAATCATGAAAAGTCCCCCTTTTTTGGTATCAACCTGTATACAAACGGCACACTTCTTGAGAGCTTGTCTCTCCGCCAAGTACAGAATTACCCAGAGTGTTCCCGCTGCTCTATCCGCCCAATTCTTCTGGAGCTTGTGACAGAAGGTTGGGGGAGAGTGCATGTCTCTCCGCCGTGATACGGGGAGTCGTATACAGGCAGGTAAGAAAACGCTATTTGGCTGGCGAATATTCTATTTTAACGAGTGCGAAGGCACGGGTCCGTGTTGTCCCAGAACGTGCCATCTTCAGAGCCGCCTAAGAATCGCTCTGGGATCTTCATATTTGGGCGGGTTACCCACCTACTTGAATCCTCGCCTATTATAATAACAGAATGAAGTGCCAGCGCTGCGGCAAGGAAACCAGTGTTCACATAATGAGCATGTTCAACACCGAGGAGATTTGCATGGACTGCAAGGCGGTGGAGAAGATGCGCCCGGATTACAAGGATGCAGTCTCTA
>DASVBI010000407.1:0-2634 GCA_036375915.1 Terriglobales bacterium
CTACCGACACCTGACTCCTGGGTTCAGAGCTCGCGCAGCGCCACGGCGATGCGGGCGCGGGCGGCACGGACAGCGGGTGGAACCCCGCCGGCCAATCCCATAATCAGGGCAAAAATGATTCCGCCCAGCAGCAGCGGCGTGGTAACGCGAAAAGCGAAGGCCAAGTGGGAGAAGGTTTGCCAGTTCATGGCGCCGGTGGTCATGCCGTTCAGGGGCAGCACACCCATGCATCCAATCAGGCCGCCGATAAAGGCTATGCACAGCGCTTCAAACACAAACGAGGTCACGACGCTGCCCGCGCCAAAACCCAGGGCGCGCATGGTGGCAATTTCGCGCGAACGCTCCGCCACCGCCGAGTACATGGTGTTGAGCGCGCCGAATACCGCGCCCACTCCCATGACCAGCGCCACCAGCGTGCCCAGGACCGTAATCAGCCGGGTGAGCGCCTGCGATTGCTTGTCGTAGTACTCAATTTCGCGCTCCACGTCCAGCGTCAAGCGCGGATCGGAGGTCAGCGTGTCCTTAAAACGCTGAAAAGCTTCAGGCGAGGTCAGGCGCACCGTTACCGACTGGAAGTTGTTTGACGGACGCTTATACACGCCGTTGAGAACGGTGGCATCGGCCCAGACTTCGGAGTCGAAGGCGCTGCCGCCGGCATCGAAGACGCCCACCACCGTCCAGGTGCCGCCGCCGAATCTCACCGTGTTGCCCAGGTTGAAGCCGGCGTAGGTGCCGGCTACGTTTCGGCCCACCACCAGTTCATCCAGACCGGGCCGGAAGAAGCGCCCGGACACCACCTTGATGTTGCGGACCGTCAGCGCCTTGGGCGATACGCCGCGCACCTGCACGTTGGCGTCGGCTCCGTTGGACTTCAGGGGAAAGGGAGCGATCACCACCACTTCGGGGCTGACCAGGGGGCCGGAGGAGTCACGCGCCACCCCAGGCGCGTCTTCGATAATGCGTTCCTGGTCGAGCGAAATGGCACTCGACATCTCGCTGGTAGCGCCGCCGCGCAGCAACAAGGCATTGCTGGGCGATCCTGAGGCCACCAGGGTGGTCCTGAAGCCTTTGGCCAGGGCCAGCATGGCCACGAACACGCCCACCGTGCCCGCGATACCCAGCACCGCCACCACGGTGGAACTCCAGCGCACTCGCAGGCTGTTCAGGTTGTAATTCAGGGGGATGGCCATGTCATACGCTCCGCAGCGCGTCCACCACTTTTAGCCGGCCGGCGGAGTAAGCCGGCCAGATGCCCGCCGCCAACCCAACCGCCAGCGCCAAAACCGCGCCTACAGCCATGGCCTGCGTCGGCAGGTAGAAGAAAGGCAGCAACCCGCCGGTGGGATCTCCGCGCAAGGTCAGCAGCTTGGCCAAGGTCAAGCCCACGGCGCCGCCAATCGCCGCCACTAGCAGCGATTCGAACACTACCAGCACAAGAACAAAGGTGTCGGAAAATCCCACCGCTTTCAGCACCGCCAGCTCGCGTATGCGCTCCCGCACCGCAATGGCCATGGTGTTGCCGGCCACCAGCAGCAGGGTGAAGAACACCACCGCGCCGATGCTCATGATCAAAAAGCTTATGTTCCCCATCTGCTTGGCGAAGGACGCGGCAAATGCCTGCTCTGTATCCGTCTTGGTTTCCCAGGGTGAATTGGCGAAGGTGGTGTCAATCGTCTTGGCGATCTTTACCGCATTGTCCGAACTGTCTATCTTCACCACGTACCAGCCCACCAGCCCGTGCCAGTAGGCGTTCTCCCTTTCCTCAAGGTATTTGTAGTGAAACCAGAACTGAGTGGTGTCGTCGGCGGGCCGCTTTCCCGTGTAAATGGCGCGGATGTTGAATTCCCAGGTTCCGGGGAAAATTGTCCCCTTAATGGGAATGCGGTCGCCCACTTTCCATCCAAAGCGCTGAGCCAGCTTCACGCCAACAATGGCGCCCTCGCGATCCTCTTTGTAAGCCTTCCACTGCTCGTCGGGGATTACGAACTCCGGGTAGATGGAGTGAAAGGTGTCATCGTCTATGGCTAACTGGGCGAAGAAGTTCTTCGGGTCCTGGTAGATGCCTCCAAACCAGTTATTGTGCGTGACCTCCTTGATGCCGGGAATGCGCTCCAGGCGCTCCTGGTAGGCAACCGGCAGCGGCTGGATAAGGGACACCTTGTTGATCACTATAAGGCGATTAGAGCCGGCAACGTCCAAGCCCTGGTTGAAGGCGCCGCGCACGATGGCCAGCAGCCCGAACAGGAACAGGGCCACGGCAAAAGAGCCCAGGGTCAGCGTAGTGCGGATCTTTTTGCGAAACAGGTTGGCAACTATGAGATGGAGGTATTTCAATCCCCACCTCCCACGCTGCTGCCCACCTTACCCGCCTCCACCAGCACGCCCTTTTCCAGGTGCAGGAGGGTATGGGCGTGGGCTGCGGCCACGGGATCGTGAGTCACCAGCAGCACAGTTTTACCGTGCTCCGCGACCAGGCGGTCAATCAGATCCATAATTTCATCGGCGCTCTTGCGGTCCAGGTCGCCGGTGGGCTCGTCGCACAGCAGAAAGGTAGGATCCGCCACAATAGCGCGAGCAATGGCCACCCGCTGTTCCTGTCCGCCGGAGAGTTGGCGCGGATAGTGATGCATGCGG
>DASVBI010000386.1:0-3170 GCA_036375915.1 Terriglobales bacterium
GGCATGGGACCCGGCGATGACACGGGTGACGATGGGGGAGATGGAGGCGGCCCTGGCGATGCTGCGGGCGGGGAAGGCGCGTCGCAAGGAGGAGCGTCGGCGGGCGGCGGTGACGGTGGCGGAGGAGACGGCGGCGGGGCCAGCGATGCCGCGGGCGGGGAAGGCGCGTCGCAAGGAGGGGCGGCGGGCGGCGGTGACGGCGGCGGAGGCGGCGGCGCGGCCAGCGATGCCGCAGGCGGGGAAGGCGCGTCGCAAGGAGGGGCGTCGGCTGGCGGTGACGGCGGCGGAAGCGGCGGGGCGGCGGGCGATGCTGCGGCCAGCGAAGGCGCGTCGCAAGGAGGGGCGGCGGGCGGCGGTGACGGCGCGGACGCGGCTCAGGCGCAAGCCGAGGCAGCGGCGGCGGAAGCACAGGCGGAAGCGCAAGCTCTGCAAGCCGAGCAGGAGGCGGCCCAGGCCCAGGCGCAAGCGGAAGCGGATGCTGCACTGGCCCAGGCGCAAGCCCAAGCGCAAGCCCAAGCAGCCGCTGACGCCCAGGCGCAGGCCGAGGCAGCGGCGGCAGAAGCACAGGCCGAAGCACAAGCCCTGCAAGCCGCGCAGGAGGCGGCCCAGGCGCAGGCGCAAGCGGAAGCGGATGCTGCACTGGCCTTGGCGCAAGCGCAAGCCCAAGCAGCCGCCGACGCCCAGGCGCTGGCCGAGGCAGCGGCGGCGGAAGCCCAGGCCGAAGCACAAGCCCTGCAAGCCGCGCAGGAGGCGGCCCAGACGCAGGCGCAAGCGGAAGCGGATGCCGCACTCGCCCAGGCTCAGGCGCAAGCGTCAACGAATCAGAACCCGACGAGCGACAGCAGCGGCAGCGGCTCATCCAATCCGGACATTTCAAACTATGAAGAAGAAAAGCCGTTGAAAAACCCGAAAGATCCCTAGCACTGTGGCTGTCCAAGAAGGAGGTCACGCGAACAGATCACTGCTACTGAGTGGATAAGGAGCTTCTCTGAGCGTTGGGTGGCGATTCCAGACTGAGCTTGTGTGGTCATGCTGGGGGGGACGCCCATGTTACAGCAGCAAGTGTTGCCGCGAACTGACGCGCCCTGTGGTGCCACAGGCGCACCCAGGGGCCTGAAACCTCTACTTCGCCAATGCTTTTGCCGGGGCGGGCCGTCGCACCACCGAGCCCCAGTCCAGGATTACACTCGGCAGGAAGGCAGCGAGCGCGATGGTTGTCCAAACCACAATCTCGATCCCCACAAAGCCGCTGCGCAGGATGGCCGGAATGGGAACGATGAGGCGGGCGACGGTGAAGACCATGGCAAAGGGGTAGCCGCGAATCATCCACCGCCGGTGTTGTTGCACGTTGCCGCTACGGATGCAGTAGAGCGCCACTCCCGTGCAGAACATCCAGCCGAATGCCTGCACGACTGAGGCGGCAGTGAGCGAAGGCGTGTCCACCCGCGCGGCCAGCGGGATCGCCATGGGTGCCCCGATCATCACGCTCACCACGTAGATGTAGCCCATGACGCGATGCACGCGCAGATAGCGGCTGCGCAGCCAATTGGAGAACTGGAAAGCGCCCATCACCAGCGCCAGGCCGGCAAAAATCGCGTGGGGGATGAGAAATAGCGTGCCCGGCGCAAAGTGCCGCGCGATCTCCGACGACGGGTCGAAGATGCGCGCGTTCTTCATGTAGGTGACGAACGCGGTGACCGCGAAGAAAATCAGAAAAAAGACCAGCTTGGCCTGCGACCCAGAGCGCGCCCGAGTGGCCGGCGCAACAGCAGTAGTAGACATGTTTCACGCCCCCGTTCGGGAGATTGTGCCACAACTTATGCAGGGGCGGTAATAATATGGAATCGCCTTCACCACCTTTGAGGCGAAGAGCAATTTTCTCACAAGGACGATTTGCTGCGTCCCAGGCGGATTAGTCCTTCATCCACACCGCCACGGTTTCGCCGGCGGCTATGCGCTCGCGATCGGGCGGAACCACCACGTAACAGTTGGCGCGGGCGGCGCCGGCAATATCGCCCGAGCCCTGCCAGGGAGCTAGTTGGACCTCAAGCTCGCCAAATTGCCCGCTGAGCAGCCCGGGAAGAAAGCGGGTCAAGCCCGGCCTGACCTTGATTTCTTTCTTCAAGCGCACAGGGAAGAAAGCCAACCTGCGCGGGGTAGAACCGGCCAGCGCCTCCAGCAGCGGCCGGGCAAAGAGCTCGAAGGTCACCATGGTGGAGACCGGGTTTCCCGGCAGCCCGAAGAAGTATTTTTCGCGCGCGCGCCCGAACACCACCGGCCGTCCAGGCTGAATGAGGGCCCCGGTAAAGAAGAATTTCGCTCCCAGTTCGCTCAGCGCCTGTTCCACCAGGTCGTACTTGCCCATGGAGACTCCACCCGCCAGGAGCAGCAGGTCGGCCTGCAATCCCTGTTGGATCAAGTGGCGCAGTCGCTCCGGCTCGTCTGGCGCGATGGGCAGCAGCACGGGCAAGCCGCCTGAGGCGCGCACCTGCGCTGCCAGAGAATAACTGTTGGAATTGCGGATCTGGTTGGGGCCGGGCGTGGCGGCAACGTCCACAATCTCGTCGCCCGTGGCCAGGATGGCTACCCGCGGCAGGGCATGCACCAGCAGGCTGGCTTTGCCCACCGAGGCCGCCACCGCCACTCCCGCCGCGTCCAGTCGCTCACCGCGCTTCAGCAATACCTCTCCCGCGCGGCCCTCGCTGCCTCGAGGCACGATGTTTTCTCCGGCGGCGGCCGTCTTCTGGATTTCAACCGTGTCCCCGGCGCGCGCTGTATATTCGACCATCACTACGGCGTCGGCGCCCGCCGGGGCCGGTGCACCCGTCATGATGACCACCGCTTCTCCATTGCGCACCTGCGCGGGCGCTTCGCCGGGGGCCGAGCCGGCTTTACTCTCTCCGATGATCTTAAGCTTGACGGGAACGTGGGCCAGGTCGGCGGCGCGCGCGGCATAGCCATCGCGCGCGGAGCGGGGAAACGGCGGAAAATCGCGGTCAGCCACCAGGGCTTCAGCCAGCACCCGGCCGCCCGCGCGCGCCAGGTCCACCGGTTCCGGCTCAGCCGCCGGTATACCGGCCGCGTGTCCTTCCACCATTGCGCGGGCCTCTTCGAAGGGCAGGACACTGGACGTGCTTCCGCTCATGCCCTCGATGATATCGAAAACCTCA
>DASVBI010000520.1:0-7161 GCA_036375915.1 Terriglobales bacterium
GACGGTGGAGCCGAACTCGTCTACCACCACCGCCAGGTGTCGCTTGCGCACCTTGAATTCAGTGAGCAGGTCAGCCAGGGGCTTGGTCTCCGGCACCACCAGCACGTCGCGCATGATCTGGCTGATGGGCATCTTGGCGACGCGCGCTGCCGCCGGTTGCGCCGGCGTGAGCGACACTCGCAGACGCAGCCACCGCATCAGATCCTTGGCATAGAGGATGCCCACAATGTGTTCCGGACCGCGCTGCGGGTCATAAACCGGAATGCGCGAGTGCTGCTCTTCCACCACGCCGGCCAGAGCTTCGTCCAGGGTGAGATCGGCGGGGAAGGAGAAGATGTTGGGCCTGGGCACCATCACCTCGCGCACCGTCACCTCTCCCAATTCCAGGGCGTGGGCGATGATCTCTTCCTCAAAAGCGGGAATCAGCCCAAACCGCCGGCTGGCAGCCACAATCAGCTTGAGTTCCTCGGGGGAGTGCGCCGCGCCGCCGCGGATCTGGCGCGAGCCAAAGGCGCGCAGTACGGCATCCGCCGAGCGGTTCATCACGTACAGGAACGGCCGTGAGATGGCCAGGAAAACGTCCATGGGCCCGGCCACCGCCAGCGCCACCCGTTCGGCGCGCTGCAGGGCCACAGATTTGGGGACAATTTCACCCAGTATGAGCAGGAGGTAAGTGATCAGAGAGAAGGAAATAGCGACGGCCAGAGTGTGCGCGTAGGCAGCGGCATGGGGCACGTTGCCGATGGCGGGTTGCAACATGCGCGCCACCACCGGTTCGCCAATCCAGCCCAGCAACAGGCTGGCCAGGGTCACGCCAAACTGCACTCCCGCCAGCACCTCAGCCAGGCGCTGGTGCAGTTTCTGGACCGTGCGGGCGCCGATGCGGCGAGCTTCCACCAGTTGTTGCAGGCGGGTATCGCGCACGCTGACCAGGGCGAATTCGGCCGCCACGAAAAATGCGTTGGCTGCTACCAGCAGCACTACCAGCAGCACCCGCAGCAGCAGGAAACTAACCATTTAAATTCAAATTCTAGCATCCCGCCGGAGCTCGCCTGATTGTCACCGAGGGAACATAAGTAGCTGTGTTATCCTGCCCTTGCAGAGAAGGCAGTCAGAGCAGGCAGGAAGTCCCACCCGGCCCCCCGCCAAACTTCAGGCCGGACGGCAGTGCAAGATCTTCATTGCTTCCCTTTTGCGTTCTCTAGGGTCTAACCCAGCGGATGAATTCCATTAACAGCGCTCCACAATTTTTTCCCTGCAAGCCAGGAACAAATGGCGCGTTGGTGGCGTAACAGTGAGTGAGAGCCGAACTGAATCGGGAGCAGGAGGACGACCGTGGCTAACGGCAATGGCAATGGCAATGGCAAAAAGAAAAAGCGCAAACGGCTGCTCTACGTCATCGGATCGCTGGTTGCCCTCGTCCTGATCGTGCTCGCGGTCACCGCCGCCACCCATGGCGGCACCAAGATTGACCCCACCAAGCTGGCCAAAGTGGAGCGCGGAGACCTGGCGAAGAGCGTGGTCGCCACCGGCAAAGTCGAGCCCATTACCAAGGTGGAAATCAAATCTAAGGCCAGCGGCATCGTCAAGAAATTGCTGGTGGATGCCGGCGACCGGGTCAAAAAAGGACAGGTCCTGTGCGAACTGGACCGCGAGGAAATCCAGGCGCAGGTCAGCTCCGCCCGAGCGCAACTGCTGGCTTCCGAAGCCGCTGAGCGCGGCGCGGTGGCCGACCTGGCCCGCGCTAAGGTGGACGCCGAAGGCCCCGATGTCCCTCTTCTGAAAAGGGCTTACGAACGCGCTTTGCGGATGGCAAAGGAGGGTGTTGTCTCCCAGTCCTCTCTGGATGATGCCCAGAAAAACTACGAACTGGCTCTCAACAAGCAGAACGTAGCCAAGGCCCAGGTGCTGGTGCTGAGTGCCAAGGAAAAACAGGCCGGCGCCCAGGTCGAGCAGGACAAGGCGAACCTGGCCCAATTGGAGGAACAGCTCAGCTACACCACCATCACCTCGCCCATTGACGGCGTGGTGCTCTCCCGCGACGTGGAAATGGGCGACGCTGTCAGCTCCATCCTGGTGCTGGGTTCTTCCGCCACCCTCATCATGACCCTGGGCGATACCAGCCAGGTTTACGTCAAGGGCAAGGTGGACGAGAGCGATATTGGCAAGGTTTACCTGGGCCAGCCCGCCCGCATCAAGGTGGAATCCTTCAAGGACAAGACTTTCCACGGCCAGGTCACCAAAATTGCGCCAATGGGTGTGGAAAAGGACAACGTCACCACCTTCGAAGTGCGGGTTTCCATCAACAATCCCGGCGGCGAGCTCAAAGCCAACATGACGGCCAACGCTGAAGTCATCCTGGAAGAGCACAAGAACGTGCTGCAAATTCCCGAAGGCGCCCTGATCTACGACAAAGACAAGAAGTCCTACGTGCAGGTGCCTGACCCCAGCGCCAAGGACGGCATGCGCAAACTGACAGTCAACGTAGGCATCTCTAACGGCGCCAAAACCGAAGTCTTGAAAGGCCTGAAGGAAGGCGAGCAGGTGGTGCTGCAGTAAAGGGGCTATCGGCTCTTGGCCCTTAGCTGTTGGCCCTTAGCTGTTGGCTTTTGGCCGGGCTAAGAGCTAATAGCCGAGAGCCGACAGCGGCTTCCCCATGAACCTTCTCGAGCTAATGCGGCAGACGTTTTCCACCTTCCGCGCTCACAAAATGCGCACCTTCCTCACTATGTTTGGCATTATCTGGGGCATTTCCTCGGTCATCATTCTGGTCGGCCTGGGCCAGGGTTTCAGCAAGGACCAGCACAAGCGCATGGAAAGCCTGGGCAAAGACCTGGTGATCATGTGGGGAGGGCGCACCAGCGCGCAGGCCGGCGGCCTGGCTGCGGGTCGCGAGATCCCGCTCAACGTCAGCGATGCCGAGTTAATCAAGAAGCAGTGCTACCTGGTGAAGGCGGTCAGCCCTGAGTTGCGCCGCCAAGTCCCGGAAGTCAGCGCTTTCAACCAGGCCAACCGCTCGGTGGTGGGCATGTGGCCCGAATATCAGGATTTCCGCTCGCTGAAAGTTTCTGAGGGGCGCCTGATCACCCAGCAAGACGAAGATCAGGGCGGGCGCGTAGTGCTGCTGGGCGACGCCGCGCGCAAGCAGCTATTCAACGGACAGCCCGCCGTCGGCGCCACCATTTCCATCCTGGGCTGGCCTTATACCGTGGTGGGCGTGCTGGAAAAGAAAAATCAGAACTCGAACTACAGCGGCCCGGATAATGACAACCTCTACGCTCCCTTTGCCGCGGTGGCGCGCGACCTGCCCCCGCCGGAGAACGACCAGGGGCAGAAGCGCACCATACAGCGCGGCTGGGTGAACGATATTGTCTTTGAAGTCGCCAACGCCGATGAGCACGAAGAGGCCGTCCTGCAGGTGCGCCGCGCCCTTGGCCGCGTTCACCACTTCGACGCCGACGACAAAGACGCCCTTTTCATCTGGGACACCATGGAAGGCGCCAAGCTGGTCAGCCGCATTTTTGACGTCATCACCATCTTCTTCGGCTGTGTCGCCATCATGACCTTGTGCCTGGGCGGCATCGGGGTAATGAACATCATGCTGGTTTCAGTGAGCGAACGCACCCGCGAAATCGGCATGCGCAAGGCCATTGGCGCCACCAGGGCGGACATCTTGCGTCAGTTTTTTGTTGAATCCGCCCTTTTGACCGTGTTCAGCGGCGCTATTGGCCTTACTGTGGGCATCGGATTGTGCGTAGCCATGGGCCAGATTCCGTTGCCCGAGATCGTGCCCCACCCCATAATTTCTTCCGCTTCCGTGCTGGCCTCGGTGCTGACGCTCTCCCTCATTACGGTGACCGCCGGGGTGTACCCCGCCCAGCGCGCCGCGGCCATGGAACCCATTGAATCGCTGCGTTATGAATAAAATCCTGCTCGCCTCTGGCCTTGCCGTACGTCTTTTCAGCGGAGGAACGTGATGCTTGACCGCAAAAACACGCTCGCAGTTCTGGCCCTTGCCCTGGCTGCCCTGTTCTGCATGTCGGCAACTCCCGTACAGGCCTCAGCCCGCGGTTCGTTTCAACGCACCTTGACCGTGACCGGCCCCGTGGACATGGACCTCAGCACCGGCTCCGGCAACATTGATGTGCGCAGCGGGCCGGTTGGCTCCGTGCAGATCACCGGCCGCATCAAGGTCAGCGGCTGGAATGACAATGCCGAGGAAAAGGTCCGCAAGCTGGAGCAGAATCCCCCCATCGAGCAGAACGGCAACAGCATTCGCATCGGCCACATCAGCGATCCGGAACTGCGCCACAACGTTTCTATTGATTACCAGATCGTAGTCCCCCAAGCCACCAGCCTGATCTCCCGCACCGGCTCCGGCGACGAGAAAATTGACGGCATCAAGGGTCCTCTGGAAGCGCGCTCCGGTTCTGGCGACATGCACATTTCCAATATCGGCAGCCGGGTGGAAGCGCATACCGGTTCCGGCGACCTGCAGATGAATGAGCTTAACGGCGACGTGCGCGCCCGTACCGGCAGCGGCAATATTCAAGCCGACGCGGTAGCCGGCGCTTTTGACGCCGAAACCGGCAGCGGCGACATTGGCCTGCGGCAGACCGCCTCCGGCGAAGTTCGCGTCCGCACCGGCTCCGGCGGAGTTGACCTGCACGGCGTGCGCGGCATGGTGAATGCCGATACCGGCAGCGGCGACGTAACCATCGAAGGCACTCCAGGCGGGGAATGGAAACTGAGCGCCGGTTCCGGCACTATCAAGCTGCAGCTCCCCAGCCAGGCCGGCTTTGACCTCGACGCTTCCACCAGTTCCGGCAGCATTTCCCTGAACCACTCGGTCACCGTTTCCGGCAACATCTCCCGCCACTCCATTCACGGGAAGGCCGGGGCCGGCGGCAGCCTGGTCGAGATTCGCACCGGCTCGGGTGATATTGAGATTGATTAAGTTTCAAGTTTCGAGTTTCAGGTTTCCCTGCGGTTGTTTTTGAAACTCGAAACTGGAAACTTGAAACCGTAGCCTCGCCACTTCCGTATCTAAACCTAGGGGGAAGCCACCTCCATGATGCTGAAAGAACTCATCCTGCAAGGCTGGCAAGCGCTGATGCGCAACCGCATGCGCTCCATCCTGACCATGATGGGCATCACCTGGGGCTTGGTCTCAGTGGTCATCCTGCTGGCCTACGGACAAGGCTTGGGCGGGGGCGTGCTGGCCGCGTTTTCTTCCATGGGAAACAACGTCATCGTACTGTGGCCGGGGCAAACCAGTATGCAAGCCGGCGGGCAGCGCGCGGGCAAGAAGATCAAGTACGAATACGCCGACATCGAGGCCATTCGAGCCGAGGTTCCCCTGGTGCGCGCGGTCAGCGCCGAAGCCACCGATCAACTGCCCTACAAATTGGGCACGCGCGTGGTCTCCATTCAGACCCGCGGCGTAGAACTGCCCTATGGCCAGATGCGCCGGCTGGAACTGGCCGAGGGCCGCTATTTTGACGCCTCCGACTTCGCTGAGCACCGCCGCGTCGTCATCCTCGGCTACGACGCTTCCAAGAAGATTTTTCAGGGCGCCCCCGCCGTGGACCAATCGGTGGAAATTGGCGGGCAGATGTTCGACGTCATCGGCGTCATGAAGCAAAAGATTCAGGATTCCATGTATGAGGGTCCAGACAATCAGGATGGCTTTATCCCCTTCGGTTGCTATCGCGATCTGAAGAGCCAACGCGATCCGGACATGATCGTCTTTCAGCCCCTGGACCCCACCCTCGACACCAAAACTCTGGCTGCCGTGCGCACGGTAATTGCCCGCCGCCACCACTTCAATCCCAAGGATGATAAGGCCACCCCGGAGTGGAACACCATCGAGACCAAGGGCATGATCCGCGCCTTCAGCCTGGGTTTGCAGGTGATATTGGGCATAATCGGCGCTTTCACCCTGGGTGTGGGCGGGGTGGGGGTAATGAACATCATGCTGGTTTCTGTGACCGAGCGCACCAAGGAGATAGGATTGCGTAAGGCCTTAGGCGCCAGGCAGTTGCATATTCTTACTCAATTCCTACTGGAAGCCTTGGTCTTGACCTTTATGGGAGGCTTGGCGGGGATTGTGCTCTCCCTGGCGCTGACCCACGCCATCCCTCCCCTGCCCCTCTACAGCGCGCTGTACAAGACGGCCAACCACGAAGGCGATGTCTTCCTGCAAATGTCCACCAGCGTGGTCACCGTATCGTTCATTATTCTCTCCCTCGTGGGCGTGGTCTCCGGCTTCTGGCCGGCGTGGAAGGCCGCCCGTCTCAGCCCCATTGAAGCCCTGCGTTACGACTGAGCAGCCAGTGCCGCCGGAGCTGAGCGCGGCGTGAACGCTGCTACTCGCACGTAACGGCTACGATTTGTAATTTGGCAATTTGTAATTTGTAATTGGGACTGCGGGCGGCAGAAAATTACAAATTACTCAATTACAAATCCGTAGCCCTCATGCACGATATCCTCAATCTGATCACGCGCCACGGCTACGCAGTGGTAGCGTTCGCGGTTTTCCTGGAGGCCGTGGGCATTCCGGTGCCCGCCGCCCTGGCCCTGTTCGCCGCGGGCGTTGTTGGCGCCATGCATAAGCTCAGCCTTTCTGTGGCGCTCCCCGCCGCCATTGTCGCCATGATGCTGGGCGATATCCTGCTCTTCTGGCTGGGCCGACACACCGGATGGAGGTTGCTGGGGTACTTGTGCCGCATCAGCGCCAATCCTGAAAGCTGCATCCTGCGCTCCGCTGAGTCGTTCTATAAGCGCGGACGTCTGACTCTGGTGTTCGCAAAGTTCCTGCCCGGCATCAACACCATGGCCGCTCCCCTGGCCGGCAGTATGAAAATGAAACCCGGCCAGTTCTTACGTTTCGATCTGCTGGGCGTCAGCTTGTACGTGCTGAGTTATGGCCTCGCGGGGTTCGTTTTCAGCAGCTTCGCCGAAGCCATTGCGCGGCAATTGCACCTGGTGGGGCTGGGCGCCGAATACTTGGTGTTCGCGGCCGCCATTGGCTACATCGCCTACTATGCCTGGCGTTACTGGAAGCAGCGGGCCTATCAGGTCGTACCCCGCGTGCCGGTGGAAGAGGTGGCCCGCCAGTTGGCGGAAAATCCTGAGCGCGTACTGCTGGTGGACGTGCGC
>DASVBI010000134.1:0-7472 GCA_036375915.1 Terriglobales bacterium
GCAGGTTAGAACGGTGTTATGGGGCCAGACAAGTGCGAGTTATTCACGTGGTAGCTGGTAGCTGGGAGTTAGTAGCTGATGAGGAAGCGCCATCTGAGTACCAACTGGCAACTGCCAGCTAGCCCGATGCGTAATCGTGACTTTTAGGCCCTTCTGCGCTAGGCTAAAGCCTCCTGGGGCTGTTTCCCCGAGCCATCCGGAGTCATCTAATAACCATGCGATTTTTGCGGCAGATGTGGCGGTTTTTGATAGCAGTTCAACTCCTGCCCGCGCTTGAGAGCGGCGAGGAGACGCTGGTGGGCGGCCAGGCCGTTCTCGAGGGCGTCATGATGCGCTCTCCCCATGCCTGGGGCATTGCCGTGCGCAAGCCTTCGGGCGAAATCACCACCCACACCGAGCCGCTGGAGCGGCTTTCCGAAAAGCATAAGTGGATGGGCTGGCCGGTGGTTCGCGGGGTTATCACCCTGGGCCACGCCATGACCCTGGGATTCCGCGCCCTCAAGTTCTCCGCCAACGCCGCCTTGGCCGAGGCGCCGCAACCGGAGAATGGCAAAAAAATCGAGTTCAGCGGCTGGCTGGCGGCGGTGAACGTGGCCATTTCCGTCGGCTTCTTTATTTTCATGTACAAGTTCCTGCCCCTGGTGGCAGCCACCGAGCTGAAAAAGGTGTCGCCGGTTTTTGGCGAGCAAGTAATCTTCAACGTGGTGGATGGCGTTATACGTATCGCTCTTTTCCTGTTGTTCATCTGGGGCACGTCGCTGTGGAAGGACATCCGCCGGGTTTACGAATATCACGGGGCCGAGCACAAGACGGTGTTCGCGTTTGAGTCAGGCGATTCGCTCAGCATTCCTGAGGCGCAGAAGTATTCCACCTTTCATCCCCGCTGCGGCACCAGCTTTCTGATGACGGTGATGCTGATCTCCATCGCCTTCTACACGGCGGTGCCGGTGTACACCTTCTGGGCCCGATTCGCCATCCGCATTGCCTTGCTGCCGGTGATTGCCGGCGTCTCCTACGAGATCATCCGCTTTGCCGCCAGGCACCGCGGCTCGCTCTTCGCCCTGATGACCGCTCCCGGTCTGTGGCTGCAGCGCATCACCACTCAGCCACCCGCCGACGATCAGGTGGAATGCGCCATCGTGGCCTTGAATGAGGCCATGGCCGTGGAGGCGCAGCGGGGCGGGGAACTGGTGATCGCGTAACGGTCGACGGCTGACCCGCCCGTAAGTCCACGGTCGACGGCTGACGGTCGACGGCCCCTTGTCCTTGCGGGATGCCACTCGTAAGTGCTGATGAAGTTCGATGAGCAGTCCGTACCAGGACCTTCGGGTGTGGCAGCAGGCCATGAAGCTGGCCGGACACCAGCCAGATTCGCCGTGCAGCAGTGTCTGTGGCCAGCAATATTGCCGAGGGGAAGGGGCATGGTTCGGATCGGGAGTTCCTGCATTTTCAGTTTCACGCCCGCGGCTCGCTATTCGAGCTTGAGACGCAGCTTCTATTGGCAAAGCAGCTACAATACCTTTCGGGTGCCGATTCAAGGGCTTTGCTGGACTCAGTTACTGTGGTGGCACGCAGCCTCACAGGTCTGATCAACAGCCTTGCAGTCCAGGGTGCTGCCAAAGCAAGCTAAATTCAGCACAAACTACCCGTCCGACCGTCAGCCGTCGAGCGTCGGCGGATAGCTGACGACCAACGACTAACGATATGTTTGAGAGACTAGACCAGCTCGAATCCCGCTACCAGGAACTGGAGCGCTCGCTGGCTTCGCCGGAGATCATCTCCGATTCGGCCAAGTACCAGAAGGCCGCGAAGGCGCACAGCGAGCTCACGCCCGTAGTGGAGAAATACCGCGAATACAAGGACCTGACGCGCGGCATCGAAGAGAGTAAGGCGGTGCTGGCGGAGGAGAAGGACGCGGATATGCGCGCCTACGCCCAGGAAGAGCTGGACAAACTGGAGGAGCGCGCCGGGCAAGTAGAACAGGAATTGAAAGTCCTGCTTTTACCCAAAGATCCCAACGACGAAAAGAACGTGGTGCTGGAAATTCGCGCCGGCACGGGAGGCGACGAAGCCACGCTTTTCGCGGCGGAAATGTTCCGCATGTATACCCGTTTCGCCGAGACCCAGCGCTGGAAAGTTGAAGTGCTTTCCACTTCCGAATCGGGAGTAGGCGGGCTGAAGGAAGTGATCGCCATCATCGAGGGCGACCGCGTCTATTCACGTCTGAAATATGAGAGCGGCGTGCACCGGGTACAGCGGGTTCCCCAGACCGAGCAGCAGGGCCGGGTGCATACTTCCGCGGTCACCGTGGCGGTACTGCCAGAAGCAGAAGACGTGGACATCAAGATCGAAGCCAAGGATCTGCGGGTTGACACCTTCTGCTCCTCTGGTCCGGGCGGGCAGTCGGTGAACACCACTTACTCAGCAGTGCGCGTCACCCATATTCCCACCAACGTGGTGGTGAGCTGCCAGGACGAGAAATCGCAGATCAAGAACCGGGAAAAAGCCATGCGCGTGCTGCGCTCCCGCCTGTATGAAATCGAATTGCAGAAGCAGCAGGAGCAGCTGGCCAAAGAGCGGCGGGCCATGGTGGGCAGCGGCGACCGCAGCGAAAAGATACGCACCTACAATTTCCCGCAGAACCGCGTCACCGACCACCGCATCGGGCTCACCCTGCACCAGCTGGGCGACGTGATGGACGGCAAGCTGCAGCCCATCATTGATGCTCTCGTCACCCATTACCAGGCGGAGAAGCTCAAGCAGGAAACGGCAACCGTGGGGTGAAGTGAGTACCCAGTACCTAGTACCCAGTACCCAGAAAACCTGCATCCTGCATTGAGTGACTGGGAAACAGGTGCCGGATACTGGGAACTGATTTCATGCAGCTTCGCCAGGCCATCCAAACCGCCGCGCAACGCCTGCAGGACGCGCACGTAGGCTCGCCGCGAATGAACGCCGAGCTGCTGGCGACATTTGTTCTGGGCTGCGACCGCGCTTACCTTTACGCGCACGGCGATCGGTCGCTGACCAAGGACGAGATCGCACGCTATGACGACGCGCTCGGGGAACGCGCCCGCGGTGTTCCGGCGCAATACATCACCGGCCATCAGGAATTCTGGGGCATGGACCTGATCGTCTCCCCCGCCGTGCTTATCCCCCGGCCAGAAACTGAGCACGTGATTGAAACCGTCCTGGATTTGGCCCGTGAGCATGCGCCTCAGCGAGTTGTGGATGTCGGGACGGGCTCGGGGTGCATTGCCCTGGCCCTCGCCAAAGAGCTTCCCAGGGCGGAAATCCACGCTACGGAGGTTTCTGCCGAGGCGCTGGAAATCGCACACGCTAATGCCGCCCGCCACCAACTGGAACAGCGGATAAAGTTTCACCAGGCCGATCTGCTGGCCGGCATGGAGGAGGGGGCGTTCGATTACGTGATCTCCAACCCTCCCTATATTG
This sequence comes from Terriglobales bacterium, assembly GCA_036375915.1. Classification (GTDB taxonomy): domain Bacteria; phylum Acidobacteriota; class Terriglobia; order Terriglobales; family Acidobacteriaceae; genus JAICWP01. The sequence goes on from DASVBI010000134.1 coordinate 3,454, forward strand.
GTGATTGGGAGGCGGACTCCGTGGAGGCGCAGGTGCGCCGCTTTGAGCCACACCTGGCGCTGTTTGCCGGCCCCAGCGGCCTGGAAGTGTTTGCCCGGCTCATTCCGCAGGCGCAAAAAGTCCTGCGGCCGGGTGGCTGGCTGGTCGTGGAAATGGGGCATTCCAGCCGCGACCGCGTGTGCGAGCTGTTAGTGGATTGGGAAGAAATTCGCGTCACCAACGATCTGCAGGGGATTGCGCGGGTAGTAGCGGCAAGGCGGTAATGCGCCCTTACGGCAAGTGGTCCAGATAACACACCCCGTTGGTGGGCTGTGCGGGCGGCGCAGGCGGCGTGAGCCAGTCGGGATGGCTGAAGTCGAAGAACTCGGTCATGTCGGGCTGGTTGGCATCGCGCAAGGTGAGGCTGCGCAGGTGGAATCGTGTTTCGATGAACTTCAGCATGGCGGTGGAATCCATCACCGAGTGCGACACGAATCCCTTCCGCGCATAGGGCGAAACCACAAACATCGGCACGCGGTAGCCAGTGGAAGTGAAATCGCAGGTCCTTCCTCCGCCACTGGTGGTGCAGATGTCGCCCGACCGCAGGTCCTGAGGCGGAATGCCGTCGGGGTTGACAGCCGCCTGGGGCGGCACATGGTCGTAGAAGCCGCCGCCTTCGTCAGTGGTCCAGATGAAGGCTGAGTGCGGCCATGAGGAACTGCCCATGAGCGCATTGATGAACGTGGAAACATACGCCGAGCCCACCTGCACCGAGGGGCCGGTCGCGTTGGCAGCCTCCGCCGGGTGCTCGTCCAGCCCGCTGTAATAACCGCTTTCGATCAGCGAAACCTGGGGCAGCGTGCCGTTTTTGAGATCGGCAAAGTACTGCGCAACAGGCACGACGTTCTGCGCATACTTCTTTCCCGCGGCGAACATGCTGATGTAGCTGCCTCGCAGCAGCGACCCGTTCACCTTATCTGTAACGTAAATTTTCCAGGACACGCCCGCGGTCTGCAATTCGTCGAAAATCGTCGGAATATCCAGCGCCGTACCTGCGGCCAGCCCATATACGTGCCCCGCCGAAGTTGCGGAAAGAATGTACATGCGGTTGGGCTGGGTGCGCGACATAACCGGCGAGAACCAGCGGTCGGAAGTGGCGAAGTAGGTAGCCATGAAGTAGTAGTAGGGCAGTTCGGTCTGGTCGTAATAGCCCATCACGCGCCGGCCCTCGACATCGTGAAAATGCTCTCCTTGAGCATCCTTGGCGGCCGTCTGCACAAAACCATCCAGGGTAGCGTCGTTGGAGGTGGGGTTCTGACGGTTGAAATCCACATGGCTCTCGTTCCAGGAAGGGCTTGGGTTTTCCACGCAGGTGGTGAGCAAGTGAAAGGCGGCTACGCTACCGGTGCCGGAGGGTGAGGGATTAGAGGCATTGGCCGGCGTGCCATCCACGTTGGGAGGAAAGCCGTTGGCCACGCGATAGGCGTTGAGGTGCCCGAAATAGTGATCGAAGGAGCGGTTCTCCTGCACCATGATCACAATGTGGTTGATGGCGGCATCGAGGGCAGGATTGTCCGCAGGAGGCGGCTGGCTGATCCCCACTAAACCCTGGCATCCGCTAAGCATGGCAGCCAGGAGCGCTATTAGAAACACAGGAAAGAACTTTCGCAGGGCCAGGGCAGTCGGGTTCGTAATCATGTCCGTGAACCTGAGATGAAGGATTGAGAGCCGCTGTTGGCCCGCTACTACTCCCTCTCAACAACTCGGTTGAGTGCTGGGCTGCGGCAACAAGGGCGGTATCCAGGCCGGTGGCTAAGGTTGGTCGGCAACCGTGATCGGAGCCTGAGTAAGGCTAAAATCTCAGAAGTACTACGGCCTTTCGTGTAATACGAATTCACCCTTTCCAGCCCTACAATCCAGCAGCTACTAACAAACAGGACCTGCCCGGGCAAGTTCGCCGGAGCACAAACCGTTTTCCCCCGCGACGGTTTTTCGGAGGAAGAAGTTTGCGCCGAACGCTCACTTGTCTGCTGCTGTGTGCTTTTTTCCTGGTCTTTTATCTATCAGTTGCTGCCCAGGCTCAAATTCATCCCACAACCACGCTCTCTGAACAGACCGGCAACAACACCAGTGCCGCCAATAGCTTCTCCAATCAGTCCAATGGCAATCTGAGCGCGGGAAATGTCAGCAAGGTTGACATCCACTCCCTGCTCTATCCCGGCGCGACGACCAAGATTTACGCCCACCTCGTGCCTTGGTTCGGAGGACCGAACCATATGAACGTGGGCTACTCCTCTACCGACCCTGCGCAAGTGCATCGCCAGGTAGATGACATGGTCAGCCGCGGCATTGATGGGGTCATCATTGACTGGTACGGGCCGGGTTCCGCCGAGGACACCGCCACCAAGCTGATCATGGCGGAAGCAGAGAGGCATTCCGGATTCACGTTCGCGGTGATGGTGGATAAAGGCGCCATCCCGCGGGCGGGCTGCGGAAGTTGCAGCGCCCAGCAGGCGCTTATAGACGAACTGAACTATATCGCCCACACCTATTACGGTTCGCCGGCTTACATGCGCTGGAACGGCCGCCCGATGGTGACCAATTTCGACCTGGATCTGCATTACTCCATTGATTGGAACGCAGTGCGCGATTCAGTGGCGGGAAACCCGGCGTTCATCTTCCAGCACGCCAGCGGTTTCACCCACTCTCAGACCAGTGGCAGCTACTCCTGGGTCATCCTCTCCAGCGATTACGGCATGTCCTACCTGGGGGGCTTTTACAACGCCGGATTAGGCCACCCCTCGGAAGACGCCTACGGAGCTGCGTACAAGGGTTTCAACGACAGCCTGGCCTCCTGGGGTTCGGGACGGGTTATGAGCCAGCAATGCGGCCAGACCTGGCTGCAGACATTCCACAAGATCAATGGCATGTACAGTTCCTCGCATCAGCTGGATGCTCTGCAACTGGTAACTTGGAACGACTACGAAGAGGGCACGGAGCTCGAAAGCGGAATTGATAATTGCGTCAGCATCTCAGCTTACATGTCCGGCGGAACTCTGAAGTGGTCGGTACACGGGGACGAGAACACGCTGGACCACTACACCGTCTTCGTTTCGACGGATGGACAGAACCTGATGGAATTGACCCAGGCAGGTGCGGGCAACCACTCTATCAATCTGGGCTCGTACTCGCTGGCACGAGGGAGGTACAAGCTGTTCGTGCAGGCCGTCGGTAAGCCGGTTTTCCGCAACCACATGTCTGGCCCAGTCGCCTATACGGTCACCCGTTCCGGGAACACGTCTTCCGCGGGCATCACGGTGGGTACCTCGCCTTCCACCCTAACCTTAGCGCCGGGACAGAGCGCCAATTTGCAGGTGACCGTAACCGCGACGGCGGGCAACGTGCCCGCAGTTGCGCTGGCGTGTTCCAATCTGCCTGCCGGCGCCAGTTGTGCGTTTTCGCCGAACTCCGTGAGCCCAGGTTCGGGTAAGGCTTCGGCGATTTTGACCATCAGCGCGGGCCAGATGACGGCTTCGGCCCATTGGCCGGCGGAACCGGCCTACGCACTATGGATGCCAATGTTTGGGTTCGCCGGCATCCTGCTACTCGATGGCGGCAAGTTACGGCAGCGGGCCCTCGCCCTTCTGGCGGGAGCATTGCTGCTGCTGGCCTGCTCTTGCGGGGGCGGAGCATCTCCAGTTGCACCCAGCAGCACGAAGCAGGCTGTGTCGCAGGGCAGCTATACGGTGGTCGTCACCGGCAGTTCTTCTTCAGCGCAAAACTCGACTATCGTAATGTTAAACATCCAGTAGCCGGTATCTCCGGCGAAGAAAAGCGGCTGGGGCCCTCCCAGCCGCGGTTTTTCTGGGCGGAAGATCAGAACGTGACCGGTGCCGAAAGATGGTTGGTCAGGCTGGGCTTTCCCACCGCCTGCACGTACACCTTCACGCCGCTGCCGGGGCGGATATTCTCAGAGGACAGGTCTACGGAGTGGGTTCCCGCCTTCACGTCTGCGAGGTGGGTGAAGCTCTGCCCATCGC
>DASVBI010000178.1:0-2073 GCA_036375915.1 Terriglobales bacterium
GGCTACGCAAGGTTACTTTCTGTATCTTCCACGCGGCCCGCTCATCGTATAGGCTGAAGCTCCGGCCAAGGACTTAACTGCCTGGGACTCCTGCTGCATACCCGCGCAAGCCCTCAGAAGGTAAAGGGCTTGCCTCGCGGCAGCATGGTATACTGCGCTTAAGTCCGTGACCTGCTGGTCATGCCAACACCTCTGCCTAATCAAGGATTTACGATGGTCCGTCGCGCACGTCGCTCGCTTTTTTTGATCGCTTTTGTGATTCTCAGCTGTGGCTTCCTGGGCCTTCTCTTTGGAGAGAAGGTAGGCGCCGCCTCCTCGGGCGGCGGCGACGGCGATGTCCGCGACAGCCTGCGCGCCTTCACTGAGGTGTACAACATCGTCGAGCAGAACTACGCCGAACCGGTGAACCCGGATAAGGCCATCTACAACGGCGCCATTCCGGGCATGCTGCATGTGCTTGATCCGCACTCCAATTTCTTCGATCCCAAGTCCTACTCCCTGCTGCGCGAAGAGCAGCGCGGCAAGTACTACGGCGTGGGCATGACGGTGGGCCCGCGCAATAACAAGGTCATCGTGATCGCGCCCTTTGTGGGCACGCCCGCGTACCGCGCCGGCATCCATCCTGGGGACGTGATTATCGCGGTGGATGGCAAACCCACCGACAACATGAGCACGGCGGAAGTGGCCGACATGCTCAAAGGTCCCAAGGGCACCGCAGTGCGCATCACCGTGCTGCGTGAAGGCAGCGACAAGCCGCTGGAGTTCTCCATCGTCCGCGACGAGATTCCCCGCTACAGCGTGGACCTGCATTTCCTGATTCGCCCGGGCATCGGCTACATGCACGTTTCCGGCTTCCAGGAAACCACGGACCATGAAGTTCGTGAGGCCCTGGATGAAATGGGCGACGTGAAGGGCTTGATTCTGGACCTGCGGCAGAATCCCGGCGGCCTGCTCAGCGAAGGCGTTGGGGTAGCCGACCAGTTCCTGCAGAAGGGGCAGGTCATCGTATCCCATCACGGACGCTCCAGCCCGGAGAAGGTGTATCGCGCCACCCACGGCAACAGCGGCAAGGATTACCCCATCGTGGTGCTGGTGAACCGGGGCACGGCTTCGGCGGCGGAAATTGTGGCCGGCGCCATCCAGGACCATGATCGCGGGCTGATTGCCGGGGAGACCACCTTTGGCAAGGGACTGGTGCAAACCGTGTACCCGCTTTCGGAAAACACCGGCCTGGCCCTGACCACCGCCAAGTACTACACCCCCAGCGGGCGCCTCATCCAGCGCGACTACAACGGAGTTTCGCTCTACGATTACTATTACGACCGGGAGAACGAAACCAACAACGGCAACCATGAAGTCAAACTGACCGACAGTGGGCGCACGGTGTACGGCGGCGGGGGCATCACTCCCGATGTGAAGATCGCCACCCCGAAGGGCAATACTTTCCAGGACACGCTGCTGCAGCACTACGCATTCTTCAATTTCGCCAAGCACTACACCATCAACCATCACCCCAGCAAGAACTTCGTGGTGGATGAACAGGTGATGCAGGATTTCCGCCGCTTCATGGACGACCAGAAGGTGCCTTACACCGAGGCCGACTTGCTGGCCAACAACGATTGGGTGCGCTCCAACATCAAGGCTGAAATTTTCATTGACGCCTTCGGGCAGGAGGAAGGACTGCAGGTGCGCGCGGAAGCGGATCCAGAGGTGGTCAAGGCGCTGGAACTGCTGCCCCAGGCCAAGACCCTGGCCGATAACGCGCGGCGCATCGTGGCCGAGCGCAATTCCGCTCATGCCCTGAACCGGTAGCTCTCACAAAAGGTGACTGCAAGGCCCGCTGCCGGCGGGCCTTTTTGTCTTCAACCGCATTTGCGGCGCGGGCGCCTCGCGGGCGATGACAAGGACGTATTCCTGTCAACCAGAGGTAACAACTTACGCCTCTACCGAACTGTTTGAGGTCTTACGAAGCAGAGCGCCATCTAAACTCCGCTTTTCGGCGGCGGTGAGCGGACGAGAGCCGCCCTTGGGGAGGTCGCCAAGCACGAGGGGACCGATGGCCACGCGCAGCAG
>DASVBI010000703.1:0-11190 GCA_036375915.1 Terriglobales bacterium
CCGCATGAGCCTGGAGTGCTCCGGCGGCATTAGCCTGGAGAACGTTCGCGCCTACGCCGAAAGCGGCGTGGACTACATTTCCGTGGGCCAGCTCACCCACTCCGCTCCCGCCGTGGACATGAGCCTGCGGGTGGTGCCGGCCTAAATCGCTTAGGGACAGCCGCCCCCGGCTGTCCGCCGGGCGAAGCCCGGTAAGGATTTCAGGCGAGCTGCGCCCGCGGATAACACAGCTCGATTCACTTCAAATCAGTGTGAAGCCGAGTTCATTTGCGGAAAAGAAGTTAGAAACTCGGGGCACGCAATATGTTTTGATTTCCGCCCCGCCTGCTTGATAATTGCCGCATAACGCCCACCGGCAAAACTCGAAGTTCCACTGCAGCGGCCCCGCACCCTCCCACCGACGCGCGGCTGAGCCGCATTGTGCGCCTGCTGATGGACCACGCCACGGTAGTGGTTAGCGGGACCAAAATCGCGCAAGAGCTCGGTACCACGCGCTCCGAAGTGTGGCGCCTGGTGCAGCAGTTGCGCGGGCTGGGCGTGGACATTACAGGCCATTCGGCCAGCGGTTACCGCCTGCGCAAAGTTCCCGATCTGCTGCTGGCGGAAACGCTGGCTCCGCTGCTGCGCGGCACCATTTTTGGCGGCCACATTCACCATTACTTCAAAATCGGTTCCACCAATGTGGCAGCCATGGAAGCCGCCGCCGCCGGCGCCCCCGAAGGCAGCGTGTTTGTGGCGGAGGAGCAGGTTGCGGGCCGCGGTCGCGGCAGCCACGGCTGGCTTTCGGCGCGCTCCCAGGGAATTTACTGCTCGGTGGTGCTGCGCCCGGCGCTGGCGCCTGCCGACGTGCTCATCCTCACGCTGGCGGCGGGCCTGGCTGTGTGCTCGGCGGTAGAGCAGTTGCTGGGACACCGTCCAGGGGATCGGGGAGCAGCCCCGCAGCTTGACCTGCGCTGGCCCAACGATTTGCTGCTGAATGGCAAGAAGTTCGTGGGCATCCTGGCGGAACTGACGGCGGAGGCCACCCGCGTGCGCTACGTGGTGGCGGGCATCGGCATCAATGTGAATCAGGCTGGCTTCCCCGCCGAAGTACGCGACGTGGCCACCTCCTTGCGTCTGGAAACAGGCAGTTGCTGGTCGCGCGTGGACCTGGCCGCGGCTTTGCTAAAATCGCTCGACCGCGAGTATCGCGCCCTGCTGAAGCCGGGGCCGGGGGGACGCGAGTCGGTGCTGCGCCGCTTTCAGGAGCGCTCTTCGTATGCACAGGGCCGCCGCGTTCGCATAGAAGAAGATGGCGGCTATGAGGGCGTCACCGCCGGCATGGATGCGCGTGGCTTCCTGCAGGTGGAAACGGCCAAAGGATTGCGCACGGTGCTTTCCGGCGGCGTGCGCGCGCTTGAGTGATCTCGATGCTTTTCGTTCTCGACGTCGGCAATACCAACACGGTGCTCGGAGTTTTCGCCCGCGGCGACGGCGCCAACGGCGAGCCGCCGAAGTATGAGCGCCTGGTCGCCCACTGGCGCGTGGCCACCAACTGGACGCAGACGGTGGACGAATACGGCGTGCTCTTCCGCAACCTGTTTGCCGCCGCCGAGGTCGAACCCAAAGCCATCCAGGGCATCGTGATCGCCTCCGTGGTGCCCTCCATGGACAGCACGTTGCGTGAAGTTTGCGAGCGCTACTTCCGCACCAAGCCGCTGTTTTTAGAGCCGGGCATCCGCACCGGCATGCCGGTGCAGTATGAAAATCCCGCCGAGGTGGGCGCCGACCGCATTGCCAATGGAGTGGCCGCGCTGGAGAAGTACGGCGGGCCATGCGTGGTGGTGGATTTCGGCACGGCCACAACTTTTGACGCGGTTTCCGCCAAGGGAGAATACCTGGGCGGCGTGATCTGCCCCGGCATCGGCATTTCAGCGGAGGCGCTGTTTTCGCGCACCGCTCGCCTGCCCCGCATTGATATTCGCAAACCGGAACGCGTCATCGGCACCAACACCGTGGGCAGCATCCAGTCCGGCCTGTACTACGGCTATCTCGCGCTGGTGGATGGCATCATCGAACTGCTGCTTAAAGAGCTGGGCAGCGAAACCAAGGTGGTGGCCACCGGCGGCCTGGCCGGCCTGTTCGGCACCGGTTCCAAGTACATCAGCAAAGTGGACGACCTGCTCACGCTGGACGGCCTGCGCATCATCTGGGAACGCAACACCGCCGCCCGCAAGCCGGCGCCGGGCAAGGCCGCCGGCGCCTCCGGCAAATCTCGTCGCTGATATCCGCGGAAGACGCCTGGTGGAAAACTACTTCAACTATTTCACCGAGATCGAAGAGCACTTTCACCGCCGCCGTGGTTCGACTCTCCTGCTCTCCACCCTGGACTGGGCGCTGATCGAGACCTGGAAGGATGCCGGCATTCCCCTGGAAGCGGTGCTGCGCGGCATTGACGCCACCTTTGACCGCTACGAAAGCCGCCCCGCGCGCCCGCGCAAGATCAACGGACTGGCTTACTGTTCGCAGGAGGTGTTGGCGGCCGCGGAAGAGATGAACGAGGCGGCCGTGGGCGCCCGCCGCGAGCCGGGCGAATCCGCCGGCCTGGATGCGGCGGAGGTCAGCGCATTCCTGGCGCGCAATGCCGAGATACTCGAGGAAATCATGGAAGGACGGCCCGGCGGCCGGCGCGATCCCCGGGGCACAAAGGAGTTACCGCCATCGGCGCATTCGGTCGTGCAAGATGCTGCCCGCACTCTCCGCGAATTGGCAGAGAAAATCGCCACCGCGCGTCCGCCGCTGGAAGACCTGGAACGCCGGCTTACGGTCATGGAGGAGAAGTTATTTGCCGTGCTGCTGGCGGCCACGCCCGATGACGAACTGGTGGCCGTGCGCGCCCAGGCCGATCGCGAGCTCGCTCCTTATCGCCGCAAGATGCCGGCCGCGCAGATCGAGCAACTGCACAAACAGTTTGTTCACAAGCGGCTGATGGAGGAGTACGGCGCGCCGCGGCTGAGCCTGTTTTACATGTAAAGAAGGTTCGAGATTTTAGGAGAATGTCAGGCGTGCCCCGTAGGGACGACCTGAGAATAGCCCGCCAGCCGTCCCTCCGGGACTTTGAATTTCCCCGACTGCTCCCCCGCCAGTGAACTGGCGGGCTACTTTCAGTTGGTCTCTGCGAGACCGGCTACCTTGATCAGAGATGCACGCGGGGCAGATGCCGCGGATCAATCCGGGTTTTTAATCGTAAATCGTCAATCGTCAATTAAACTCGGTCGTAAATCGTCAATTTCCCGCTGCGCGGTCCCCGCCGATTACAATCATCACTTGGACCTCACGATTGAAAAGCTGGTGTACGGCGGTGACGGCCTGGCGCGCCTGCCCGCCGATGAGCGCGGCCGCCGCAAAACCGTGTTTGTGCCCTTCGTGCTCGAGAGCGAAGAGGTGGACGCCGCGCTGGTGCAACAGAAGTCGGAGTTTGCCCGCGCCCGCGTGCGGCGCGTGCTTACTCCTTCGCCGGCGCGAGTGGAGCCGCGCTGCCCGTATTTTTCGCGTTGCGGCGGTTGCCACTATCAGCACGCTTCCTACGAGCACCAGTTGCAGATCAAGGCAGCTATCCTGAAAGAAACCCTGGCTCGAATCGCCAAGCTGCAGCTTGCAACCGAGTTGCAGGTGCACCCTTCCCCGCCCTGGAATTACCGCAATCGCACCCGACTGCGCGTGCACGGCGCGCCCTTTGCCCTCGGCTACTACCGCTTCGGTTCGCACTCGCTGCTGCCGGTGGAGGAGTGCCCCATCAGCTCGCCTCTGATCAATCGGGCGATAACGGCCCTGTGGCAACTGGGTCGTGCCGGCAAAATTCCTCAGGCACTCGGCGAGATCGAGTTCTTTGCCAATGCGGAAGACACCCAGCTTCTGCTGCAGCTCTACCTCGCGGATGGCTTAGCTCCTGCCGCGTTGCAAGAGTTCTACGCCGCTCTCAGCCATGCCCTTGCTGAAACAGCCGGCCTGTCTTGCTTTCGGACCGAACCCGCCGCAAACGCGGCCCGGACGGAATCCCTTCCGCAACTCAGTCATGGGGCCGGTGAGCTCACGTACCACACAGCAGACCGTAATTACCGCGTCAGCGCCGGCGCCTTCTTCCAGGTCAACCGCCACCTCCTGGATGAACTGATCAAGCTTGTCACCGATGACCGTGACGGCCGCACCGCGCTCGACCTTTATGCCGGCGTGGGCCTTTTTGCTGTGCCCCTGGCGCGCACATTTGAGCGCGTGGTGGCGGTGGAGTCGTCACAGATTTCCCATTCCGATTTGCAGTACAATTCCTCCGAGAACGTGAAGGCGGTGCACGCCACCACCGAGCAGTACCTGCAGAGATCTATCAATACTCCCGACCTGGTGGTGGTGGACCCGCCCCGCGGCGGGCTGGGCGAAGCCGTCGCGCAGGCCCTGGGGCGGTTGCAGGCGCCGCACCTCACTTACGTCTCCTGCGATCCCGCTACCCTGGCGCGCGACTTGCGCGTCCTTTCCGCTGCCGGTTACGCCATTGAGCAGGCGCATCTGGTGGACTTGTTTCCCCAAACCTTCCACTTGGAGAGCGTGCTGCACTTGGTAAAACAGTAGTCGGTAGTCAGGAGTCAGCATGGCCGTAGCGGAACAGGCTCCTCCTCACCGCGATCAAGGCTCGGCGGCCGAATCCGCGGCTCTGACTCCCAGTTCGCCACCCATCCCGCTTCGGCCGCAGCTTGCTCCCCGCCAGCCGCTCCTCTATGCCGCGCTGAGCTTTTCCGCCGGAATTCTGCTGGGCGCGCGGGCGTGGCGCCCGCCGATGTGGTGGGCCATCGCTCTGCTGGCTTTTGTGGCTGCGGGCGCGATCTTCCTGCGCCGCCGCCCACGCTGGGCGTTTACCCTGTCTTGTGGCGCGCTGGTGCTGCTGGGAGCTTTCGTCATCCAGGGGCGCGGCCCGCCGGCAGTCAACACGGAAATTCTGCCCTTCGCTGATGGCAGCCAGGTCGCGCTCACCGCGCATGTCACTGCCGACGGCTTCCGGCGCGCAGGTGGTTTCGGCGGTGACCGGCAGGTGCTGGAGGTTGAGAGCGAACAGGTAACGGCGGGTGGCGTCCAGGAAAATCTTCGCGCCGGGCTTCGCCTCACCATCTATTCCCGCACGGAAAGCGACTCCGCCCCCAAGGCAGCCTCCATGCCGCTCTACACCTACGGCCAGCGGCTGCGGCTCACCGCCAAGCTGCGGCCGCCGCGCAATTTCGGCAACCCCGGCGCCTTCGACTACCGCGGCTATCTCGCCCAGCGCGGCATTGCCGCCCTGGGTTCCGCCAACCAGGCCAGCGTGCAGCTGCTCCCGGGCTTCAGCGGCAACCGGAGTGCCGACTGGCGCAACCGTCTGCGGCGCAGCGTGCTGGCACAAATCCACGCCCTCTGGCCGCCCCCACAGGCCGCCCTCATGGACGCCATGGTCATCGGCGAGGATGCCTTCATTGACCGCGATACGCGGGTCAACTTCCAGCGCTCCGGCACCTACCACATCCTGGTGGTTTCCGGTATGAACCTGGGAATTCTGGCCTTCGTGGTCTTCTGGCTGCTGCGCCGGCTGCGAATCGGGGACCTGTGGGCAAGCGTCGCCACCGCATTGCTGGGCTTCGGTTATGCCTACCTGTGCGACTGGGGAGCGCCCATCGTGCGCTCGGCGCTCATGCTGCTGTTCTACCTGCTAACCCGCCTGCTCTGCCGCGACCGCGCGCCGGTCAACGCGGTGGCTGGCGCTGCCCTGGGCATTCTCATCCTCGAGCCCCGCGCCCTGCTCGATCCCAGCTTTCAGCTGACTTTCCTCTCCGTGCTGGCCATCGCCGGTATCGGACTCCCAATTCTGGAACGAACCTCGCAGCCTTACCGCCGCGCCTTGCGCCTGCTGGATTGTACCGCCTACGATATCTCTTTTGCTCCCCGGCTGGCGCAATTTCGCCTCGATCTGCGCCTGGTGGCCGGCCGCTTGCGCCGTTTCCTGGGGACGCGCGCCACCGTCCTTCTGCTTCCCGAAAGCTTAAGCTTCCTGCTGGGCCTCTACGAAGTCATGCTCATCTCCGCCCTGATGCAGATTTCCCTGGCCCTGCCCATGGCCTGGTACTTTCATCGCGCCACCACGCTGGCTCTCCCCGCCAACGCACTGGCTATCCCGCTCACTGAAATTCTGATGCCCGCCTCCGCCCTGGCCATTGCCCTCGCCTATGTTTCCCTGAGCCTGGCCCGGTTGCCGGCCCTGATTGCCGGGCTGGCCTTGCAGGGCATTACCGGAACCATTCACGTGGTCGGCCGCCTGCGGCTGGCTGACCTGCGCGTGGCCACGCCTGCCCTGGAGACAGCTGTGGTGGCGGGACTGAGCCTGGCGCTCGCCATGGCGGTAGCGCGCCGGCGGCGATGGCTGGCGGTGAGCGGCCTGTCTGCCCTGCTTGCCAGCGCGCTTTGGATCACGCTCGTGCCACCTCGGCCATGGATGCATCCGGGCGCGATGGAGGTGACTGCCATTGACGTCGGCCAGGGTGACTCCACGCTGCTGGTTTCGCCGCAGGGCAAAACCCTGCTCATTGATGCCGGCGGGCCCTTCGGCCCCTGGCGCTCGGAATTTGACTACGGCGAGGACGTGGTCTCCCCTTACCTGTGGCAGCGCGGCATTGCCCGTCTGGATGCCGTGGCCATCACTCACGGCCACAGCGACCACCTCGGCGGCTTGCCCAGCGTGCTGGTGAATTTCCGGCCACGCGAGATGTGGCTCGGTCCCAACCCGCAGACCCGCGCGCTGGAGCGGGTACTGGCCGCCGCCAGCGGGCAAAACGTGGCCGTGGTGCGCCTGCGGGGGGAGGATGAGTTTGATTTTGGCGGCGCCCACGTCAAGGTGCTGTCGCCTCCGCGCGGCTGGCAGCCCGCTGCCGAGCCTCGAAACAACGATTCTCTGGTCTTGCGCTTTGCCTATGGAGACACGGCATTTCTGCTGGAAGGGGATGCGGAAAGCAAGATGGAGCCCGCGCTCGCGGCACAACACCCGCAGGCCGGCCTGCTCAAGGTGGCGCATAACGGCAGCGCTTCCTCCACCTCGGCCCAGTTCCTGGCCGCCGTGCGCCCGTATTTTGCCGTAATCTCGGTGGGAGCGCGCAATCCCTTTCGCCACCCGCGCGCGCAGGTGCTCAACCGGCTGCAAACCCATCGCGTAGCAACCTATCGCACCGATCAAAGTGGCGCCGTCACCTTCTATCTTGACGGCGTCAGGGTTACTCCGGCGCCGCTTCCTCGCTGAGTTCCTCGTCTTCGGAGCTAGCGCCCTGCTGACGGGACGCCTCTATCAACTGCCTGGCCTCTTCGGCATCTTCCTCGCGCACCATGATCGCAACCCCACCCACGGGAAACAGGTCCTGTTCCAGATCAGTGGGCCGGCTGAGGGCTTGGATTCCGTTGGATTCCAGCAGGCCGCGCACCACCAGGGCCTCGCTCTCTTGCTCTGCGTCGAACACCTTGACCAGTTTTTCCTGGGGATTCGGGTTTTCCGGCATGGCTCCTCCCTTTATTCCGACGGCAACACCGCAGGTGCTATGATCCGATCATACCCCCGAAGGCTGTACGGGAGCTGTAGTCCGCGGGCGGTTCGTCTCGGATCTGGCAGCTCACCTCGAACTTTACGAGGCGAACTTATGCACCGCCGTTTTTCTTATGTCTTCTTAATCGCATTGCTCACCGCCCTTCTCATCACCGCCGCCTGCTCCAGCGGCTCGCAGCCGGGCCCCCTGGCCCGTGCCTACAGTTCTCTGCGCGTCCGCTTCTCCAGCGGCCAAAGCGAGCTGCAAAAAGCCTTGGATGCCAAAAAGGATGCCCACAGCTGGCGCACCTCCACCCTGCTGAAGATGCATCCCGGGCGCGCCCTGGAAACTACCATCGAGGTTTCCTGCCCCGACCGCGAGCGCATTGTGACCAGCCTGGGCGCGACTCACTACGAAACCATCCGCGTGGGTCGCCAGTCCTGGACCCGCAGCAACGACGCAGAATGGAAGGTGCAGCCGGAAAATCCGGAGGCTTACCCCTGCGGCAACAATCCCGGAGCCCCGGCTCCCTGGGCAATGATGAATGAAGGCCGTGACCCGGCCACCGTCATCGCCACCATGGCCGCCAAGATGAACGCCCAGGTGGGCCGCGGCGAGCTCACCAAGGTAGGCGACGCTTCCTGCCAGCGCTGGGTGGTCAGCTTCCAGCATCCCGGGAGCACGGGCCGAGGCTTGAATTACACGGTGTGCATTGACCCCGGCGATCATTTGCCGCGCGAGGTGGTAATGGGCAGCGGGGGCCTGGTAACTACTTACTCCGACTGGAACAAGCCCATGCAGATTGAACCGCCGGCAGCGGCGCCGCAGTCCAGCAAGGGATCGCTCTAGCCAAGCCTCAGCTTATAGGGGAGCGCGCAGATTCGGACCGGAACGGTCGGAACGCCGCGGCTTCTGGGCAAACATATCTTCATCTGCTGCCTGAATAAGCGCGTCCATGGACATGCCCGGGAGGAAGGTGCCCAGGCCGCAGCTCAGGCCGAGGGTGACGGCGCTGTCATGGCGCGCATTGCGCGCATCCACGAAGCGCTGCAGCCGCTCCACGGCGACGCGGGCCTGAGCCAGGTCGGTATCCGGCATGAGGGCGATGAACTCATCGCCTCCGTAACGAACCACGGAATCGGAAGCGCGGAAGTTCCTTTGCAGCAGGTGGGCGACCTCGATAAGGATGCGGTCGCCTTCCACGTGGCCCACGCGGCTGTTGATGACCTTGAAGTCGTTCACATCGGCCATCATCATGGTGAAACGCCCCTTAGTGCGCTCCAGACGTGCAATCTCCCGCAGCAGGGTCTCATCCAGCCAGCGCCGGTTGAATACGCCCGTCAGCGCGTCGGTGCGCGCCGTCCGCTCCGCCACCTGCAGCTGATGCACCAGTTCGCGGCGGGTGCGTACCAGTTGCAGGCGCTGCGCGAAGAGATACACGTTGGAGAGGATGAGCAGGGTCAACAAGCCGAAGAACAGCTGTGGGGCATTGGCCTGGTGCGAGATGCTGGCCGTGACGTCCCACAATAGCTGGGGCATGAGCAGCGCCAGGAATCCGGCGGCCATCACCGCCAGCAGGGCCGCGGCTATGCACCACAACTGCAGGTCCCGCCAATCCAGGGCGCGTATCTCTTTGGCAATATGTTCTGGGGTCTCTGGCGCAGTGGTGGGGGGCGGCTGCGCCGTCTGGATATCCATAAGTGGCTCCCAGGCCATCAGTTCGATTCTTAAAGGCATTACACTGCCAGGCGAAGCAGCGCACAAGGCCGGAATCCATGAGGTTAATGCCGGATGCGACACGTCAGGGAAACCACTTATGGGTCGGCCAGCCTTTTGGGTGGCTGCGTTCTGCCTGCGGAACTCACAATGCGAGGTGTTGCGTGGCTATCAACTATGATTTCACAGCTCTGCCGGAGGCGCGTATTCCTCGCGCCTCATCTCCCCTGTTTCAGCACCTGCTGGACACCTACGCCAGCGAGACCAACAAGGTGATTGCAGTATGGCGCTGTTTTTCCGACGCCGGCCTCAGTTTCCGGCCGCACCCGCGCTCCCAGCCAGTGCTGGAAATCTTCAAGCACCAGTTGCTTTCAGAACGGCGCTTCTTTGCAGAGTTCCTAGGTGCTCCTGAGCCCGCGGCCACAGAGGTGCTGCCTGCGGCGGCGAGCGTAGAGGGTTTCACTCGGCGCATGCTGCAACTGGCCGAGCCGCGGCTGAAATTTCTTGCCCCCCAGGAAGAACACTGGTGGCTGCAAACGGTTCCCTTCTTCGATGTTACGCGCCAGAGAATCTGGGTTTTCTGGCGGCGCGTGCTCCACACCTGCCATCATCGCACCCAGCTCACGGTTTACCTCCGGCTGATGGACCATGCCGTGCCCTCAACCTACGGTCCCACTGCGGACGTGACCTGGAGAGGCGCCGATCCCACCCAGTCGGTGGAGGCGGCTGAACGGAAGTGACAAAAATGTCGCCCCCCTGCTCGGCCGCGGATACAAGTCGCTGACGACCCGGATCAGGATTCGAATCGGCGTTCGTCCGTGTTTATCCGTGGAAAAGAAGTTGCGCCCGCAGGGGCGAGACAGTAAAGACCGCAAGGACGGCACCACACCGCCACGCTCACCCTGGCAGCGCGGCGCGTATCACGTGCAGCAGGGGCGCGGGATAAACCCCCAGCCAGATCAGCAGCACTGTAAGCACCACCAGAACGGACGAGCCCAAGGCCGTGCGAGGCGCGACTTCGGCTTCTCTGTCCTCGGGCGCGCCCGCGTACAGGGCGAAGATCACCCGCAGATAGTAGAAAGCCCCAATCACGCTGCTGACCACCAGGATGATGATCAGCGCCCAGGCGGAGGAAGATGCGCCCGCCGCCACTACATAGAACTTGCCAATAAAGCCGGCGGTCACCGGTATGCCCGTCAACGAGAGCAGCATGGCGGTCATCACTCCGGCCAGCGCCGGGCGCCGCCAGAACAGGCCACGGTAGGCTTCCAGCGACTCGGCATCTTCTTCGCTGTTGGAAAGCACCGTGACCACGCCGAAGGCGCCAATAATGGTCACAAAATAGGCCACCAGGTAGAACGTGACCGCCTGCACCGCCAGTTCGCCGCTGGCAATAAAAGCCACCAGCACATAGCCCATGTGGGCGATGGAGGAATATGCCAGGATGCGCTTCACGTTGGACTGCAGCAGGGCCAGCAGATTGCCGCCCAGCATGGAAGCGATAGCGATAATCGTGAATACCACCACCACGGGCTGATAGTTGTGGAGTTCCAGCCGGTAGAAGTAGCGCAGCAGCAGGGCGAACATCCCGCCCTTGGACACTGCGGCAATGAACGCCGCCACCGGTGGCGGAGCGCCCTGGTAAACGTCCGGCGTCCACATGTGAAAGGGCGCCAGCGCCAGCTTGAAGGCCATGCCGGTAATGATCATGGCCAAGCCGGGCAGCAGCAAGGCGCGGTTGGGCCCTGCGGTTTCCATCATCAGGTCTGCCATGTGGCCGAATTCCATGGTGCCCACCGCCGCGTAGATCAGCGCCATGCCGAACAGTAGAAAGGCGGCGGAGGCGGCCGCCAGTACCAGGTACTTGATGCCCGCTTCCAGCGCCGTCCTGCGCGGGTAGATGTAGGCATTC
>DASVBI010000202.1:0-3435 GCA_036375915.1 Terriglobales bacterium
AAAATCCTCGAATTGACGAGCGCGGCGCCATTTCTCACGCCCTCTACGAGCCCGGACAGATCATCGTCGCCGCGGGCGAGACCCGCCGCTACAATTACCTGGTGGAATCGGGCGAAGTAGACGTCGTTTCCAGCGACCGCAACGGCGAAGTCCTCCTGGGTTCGCTCAAAGCCGGCGATTATTTCGGCGATGTCACCCGGTCCGGCTCCGGCTGCTGCATTCGCGCCCGCACCCGGGTGCGCCTGCTGGCCATAGCCCAGGAGGCCGCCGATGCCTTGAGCACAGTCCGCCCCGACGTGGCCCAGCTTCTCAAACAGGGCACAAACAGTACTCCCGCAGAGCAGCCCGTCTGAAAATGTTTCTCGATCCGCTCAAGGCGACTTTGTTTGAAGTCCTGCTCCGCCGCCGCTCGCGCCGGGTAGGCCTGGGCATGAGCATTCCGGCTGGCCCGTTTCAATACCAAAGCCCTCATCCGCCTGCTCCGCTCACCGAGGATGAGGAAGCCGCCTTGGCCTTCGCAGCGTGTGGCTTCACCGGTTATGCCCTGGCAGATCTCTCCTATGGTGCGGGCGAAGGCGGCAGCATGCTGGTGGGAAGGCTTGGCCGCACCGTTGCCAGCCCCGATGCGGTCAATGCCGTGTCCGTCCTCGTCACCAACGACCGTGGCACCTGGCTGCTGAAGCGGCCCCAGGATTTTGCCCCAGCCGAGTTTCAGGAATTGGTCCGGCTCGCCCAACAGGGCGCCCTTACAGACCTTTATAAACGCGCCCGCATTCAGCTTTCCGACCGCCGTACCGCTCCGCCTCTCGACCCCGGTTACAACTTCTCCATCAACCGCTGGTCGCTCTACGCTCCGGGCACAACTTACTTCTTGCCCATCCTCGAAACCACGGCGCTGACCATCAACGCCATCCTTGAGCTTTTCAGCGAAGCCATGGGCGTTTTCCTCCGCGACGAGCGTGCCTGGTTCCGTCCCGCCGGGGTCGGCCGCTTTGCCCGCAGCAAGGGTGGACACCTGCATGACAACCCGCGCGACCTCCGCACCGCCACCATTCAAATGGCGGAAACCGCGCTGCTGGAATCCATGGCCACCGAGCATGGCATGGTTCTGCAGAACCTCGCTCTCATGGCTGAAGCGCTGGGCCTAGGGGGCTTCCCCAACTTCGCCCGCCACGAGTTCAGCTGGTTTCAGGCTCTCGGCTTCCGCATGGGCTCCATGACCGCCACCCGTTACGGCGGCGCCCCCTGGTTTCTCTCCGCGCCCGCGCGCTGGCTGGGCAAAGACCCTCCCGTTCCCTATCCGCTGGGACTGGAAAAGGACAGCCAAGTATTGCTGAAACCCTTCTGCCCGCCTTACTACAAATCCATGCAGGATGCGGTGCGCGCCTTCGTGGAAACCAAGTTCGGCGCCGATGGCGCCTACCGCGGCGGGGCGCAACAGAGCCCGTGGCGCGACCCGGCTGCCTGTGCTGCCAAAATTCCGGCACCCAGCGAGGCTGCGGTGCAGGCCACCATTGCCTATTGCGATTACGTCTTTCGCCGCTACGGACGCTTCCCTGCCTACACCGCTGCCTTCCGCACCATCATCGGCTTCCAGGCCTGCCACGTAGACGTGGATTTCTACGACCGTTTCTATGCTCCGGATGCTCTTCCCGCCGCCGTCCGCGCCTGCACCGAACGCGCCCTTCGCGGCTCTTAACGCGCTACCCTTGAGGATGTTGAGACGTAGCAAGTTACGTCTCTACTGGTATGCGATGCGGAGTGAACCGCACCCGCCCCGTGTGGCGCGGGCGCTCTCGTCCGCGAACGGAGTTCCGACGCTGCTGGCCTTCCCGATGCTCCAGACCTCGGCCCTCCCCCCGCCTTTTCCCCTCCGGCAATGGTTGCGACTATAATTGCCTTCCGTTCATCTACCACTTACCAGGCCGAGAGCGCCCTAAAGCAAGACCTGCATACTTTAAACGTTTACTTTCAGGAGGAGCACACATGAGCACCGCAATTGCTGAAATGCCGGGCGTGCTGCGCATCAACGACACAGCTCCCGATTTCACCGCCGAGACCACCCAGGGCACCATCCGCTTCCATGAATGGATCGGCAACGGCTGGGCGATCCTGTTTTCCCATCCCAAAGACTTCACCCCCGTCTGCACCACCGAACTCGGCTACATGGCCGGGCTGCAGCCCGAGTTTGCCAAGCGCAACTGCAAGATCATCGGCCTCAGCGTGGACCCGGTTTCCGATCACGGCCGGTGGGCGGCCGATATCGAGGAGACCCAGGGACACAAGGTCAACTATCCCATGATCGGCGATCCCGAGCTCAAAATCGCCAAGCTGTACAACATGCTGCCCGCATCCAGCGGCCCCACTTCGCAGGGCCGCACCCCCGCCGACAACGCCACCGTCCGCACCGTCTTCGTCATCGGCCCCGACAAAAAGATCAAACTCATGCTCATGTACCCCATGAGCACCGGCCGCAACTTCGATGAAGTGCTGCGCGTTCTCGATTCCTGGCAGTTGACCGCCAGGCACCAGGTCTCCACCCCGGTCAACTGGAAACCGGGAGACGACGTCATTATCAGCGGCAGCGTTTCCAACGACGAGGCCAAGAAAAAGTATCCCGGCGGGTGGAAGGCTCCCAAGCCCTACCTCCGCATCGTTCCCCAGCCAAAATAGCCTTTCCAAAACTCTTACCCCCACCCTATGCGCAAGCCGCAAGGGGTGGGGGCCGTCTATTCTGCGCCAGTAGTGAGCAATGGTAGAGACGTTGCTTGCAACGTCTTCTTTCTCGCGGACGGGGCGGACGGGGTGGCCCACTCAAGCCCGCTTTTGGCTTGAGTGGGGAGCGACGGGGTGGCCCGCTCAAGCCCGCTTTTGGCTTGAGTGGGAGGGTAGAGGATTGGTCGAGTCAACGTCTGAATGACTAAGCGCACAGTCTTTCCACTTACCCCACACAACGAACACCCCGTTGTGTGGGCCACAGGCCCAACCATCAATTCGGGCGGCCGAGAGCCGACGACCGAAGGCCGACGTTCCCTTCCTGCACAATCCTGCCAATTACGCCGGCTACTCCGCTTCCGCCTTGCGCACGATCAGCGCGGGCACGTTCTGCTGCCGCACCAGATCGTTGTAGCTCTTCACGTCGGTGGCCAGGATTTCCTTCCATTTCGCCAGTTGCTCGTCAATCCGCCCGCTGAGCATGTCATAGACTTCATAGGACTGCTGGGTGGGCGCCGAACTGGCGCTGCCCACCACACCGCCCAGCGCCACCAACTGGTTGTTGAGGCGGATGGGGAAGTTGAGCACGTCCTCGTCGCTCTTGGCCTTGGTCTGGATGAGCGCCTCCTCCACCGCGGTCATTTTCTTGTCCAGCGCCTTGCCGGCGTCGGCGACCGTCTTTTCGCGCGGATCATCCTTCAGGCGCTTGTCTATGTCCTT
>DASVBI010000181.1:0-2145 GCA_036375915.1 Terriglobales bacterium
CCTTAGGCAGCATGACGACGAAGTGTTGCTGCGCCACCAGCGGCTTGGGATCAATCTTGGCCTGGCCGGAATAGGGCAGGTGATAGCCGATTTCGAACTGGGTCTCGCCCGGCCGCAGCGGAAACACAAAGGTATAGCGGCCTTTCTGTTTGAGCGGAACCGGGGCGGAGTTTACCGGCTGTCCGCCGGGGGCTTTGGCCAGAGAAGTGTCTATCTGGGCCTCGGGGGGCAGCTGAATCTCGTAGTTATCGTCGCTCATCTGGGAGCGCGGCGGCTTGGAGTTGTTCTGCACGGCGTAGAGCTCCAGCACCTGCAACTGGCCGTTCTGAGCCTGGAAGCGCATGACGTCAACGGTGGTGGAGATGTCTTTCAGCTTTTTGGAGACATCGAAGACCTGCAGGTTCACCGAGTTGGTGCCGGGAGGCGCCGGCTGGAAGTAATTCACGCCCTGATGATTGACGCGGACCAGGTGGGGCTCGGAGAGATTGTCCACATTGAGGCTGAAATTACCTTTGGAGTTGGTCTTGGTGCGGCCGGCTTCCTGCATGCCCTGGGCAAGCTTGATGAGCACAACATCATCGCCGGACGAGGGCTTGCCGTTGGTGCCGTTGGTGACCGTGCCGGTGAGGGTATCGGCAAAGGCGCCCGCCGCGAGCAGCACAAGAAAAGCAGCGGCCAGCAAACAGCGAGTGGCGAGACCAAAAAACATGTGTGAGATCCAGCGCGGGGTTAAGGGTTTGGAGACAGATGGCATTTGTGTATGGTCGAACCGTTTTCCGGGGCCAAAGCCCGCATAATTTTTAATTGCTGAGTAGCGCAACCGCAAATCAAGGCCTGGCACTGCCGCGGCGGCGTGGCGCCGGAGTGGCATAGGAAGCGACACCCTGCTCCTCGAGTTCGGCAATCTCCGCCAGGATGCCGGCGGCTTCAGTCTCAAGCGCGGTCTTCATTTCCTGGTAATCGGCTTCGGGGAACTTGCCCGCCTTGTATTCGAAATTGAGGTCGCGCAGGTTTTCGTAAACTACCTCCTTGCGTTCGCGGAGGTAGGCGAGGCGCGTCTTTTCGGGCGAAGCCTCAAACTGCACTGGCACCCAGAAAACATAAACCAGCGTGGCCAGGGCAAACATGGCGCAGGCGGCGAAAATGATCATATTTCCGTCTCCCGTTGCGCCTGGCTGCGGAAGGGCTCCAAGTCTGGATCACCACTACCCGGCCCGGCACTAGGCGGTGGTTTGCGGCCCCAGGCATTCACCACCACGACCACGACGCCCAACCCCAACGCCAATGCCAGGTAGGGCACGATCCAGGCTACGCGGTTAAAACCCTGGTGGGTGGGCGCGGAGAGTACGGTGGTGCCGTACTTCTGGACGAAGGCCTGCAATACGAGATCGTCATTATCGCCGTGATTAATGGCGGCGATCAGCTCGTCGCGCATGTGCTCGGAGTAGTTGCAGCCCACGTGATTACATTCCAGCAGGATCTGATTGCAGCCGCAGACGCACATCAGGCGGTGTCCCAGATCGTTGAAGCGGGCGTTCTCATCGCCCGCGCCGAGAAAAGCAAAGACGGCCAGACTCAGCAACGCAATCTGGGCGGCATGGCGCAAGGCGAGTTTGCGGGAACCGGGCATCAGTCACCCGCCTCGGCGGCAGCAGTGGCGTGGGCGGGAGCCGGGGCCGCCAGCGGCACTCGAGCCGCCTCCGGCACCATGCAGAACATGGTTCCTCCGACCATGGTGAGCCATCCGATCCAGATCCACATAACCAGAGGATTGAGGTGCACCTTGATAATGGGCCTGCCGGTATCTTCGTTCACACCTTCATAGACGACATACAAATCTTCTTTCAGGGTAGAACGATTGGCGACCATGGTGGCCATCTGCTGGCTGGCTTTATAAAAACGGCGCTCGGGATACAGAGTGGTGAGCGGCTTGCCGTTCTCGGTGACGTCAAGAATGGCCCACTCGCTGCGGTAGTTGGGCTTGTCGTCCTGAGTGTAGGAGCGGCAGGTAAGGGTGTAGGCTCCGACGGTCATGCGATCGCCGTATCCCATTTCCTTTTCCTTGTCCTGGTTGAAGGCGGAACCAGCCAGGCCGATCATCACCAGGGCGACGCCAAAGTGAACGATGTAGCCGCCGTAGCGGCG
>DASVBI010000146.1:0-5985 GCA_036375915.1 Terriglobales bacterium
GGCGAGCGGTTCACGTGCACGTCAAACACACTCAGAAAGATGCTGATGCGCCGGCGCGACGCTCCCTCCACATCCACCGTGGATACGTCGGTGACCTTGCCGTCGGCGGGTGAAACCACCGCTCCCGGCGTGACCGGAATCACGCGCTCCGGATCGCGGAAAAACCACAGGAAAAAAGCCGCCAACACCAGCGCTGGCACACCCCAGGCCGGGCTAGTCAACCATCCCACCAGCACCGCTACCCCGAACAGGGAGAGCCCGTAGTAGTACCCGTCGCGAACCATGAGATATCAGATGATTATATTTGCAGTGACCCGGATTCTGCTGGGCATTCTAGCCCGAAACCGGCGGGCGGGAGTTTACTGCTGTGTAAAAACACACCCACGCCTCCGCCTGCAGGCAGAGGCGGAGGCGTGATCAGGCAACCTGATTGGCGGTTCGATACTGCCGCTCAATCAGTTCCATCTGGTCCTTGAGACGCAGTTTCAACTTCTTCAGACGCACTTCTTCCAGCTTTTCGTCTTCGTTGAGATATCTTTTTTGGGTGAGTACGTCGAGGCGTTGGGAGTACTGAAGGTGTTCCTGGGCCAACCTGCGGAATTCCTCATGGCTGGCCATCAGCAAGTCTCTAGGAGAAAGCATCCTGCTTGGCCTCCTATCTACATCTAGGTTCACGCTAGCACACCTGGCTTTATCGCTTCAACCGATTTTCCAGCTCTGCCTGCAAAATGGGAGCTGCCGCGGCCAGCTTCCCGGTTGGGGAAAGTACAGGGCGGGTCAAACCATCCAATGACTTAGGTATCAATAACTTAGGAACTGGAAGCAAGGTTGCAACTGTAGATGACCGCATCCTCCTGGGGCTGCTGGTAGTAGCCCGGGCGCACCCCCATCTCGATGAATCCACAGCTCCCATAAAGCGCGCGGGCGGTGGCATTGGAGGCGCGCACCTCCAGCAGAACCGCGGGAGCGTGCCGCTGCCGCGCCGCCTGCAGCAGCCTGCGCAGAAGCTGAGTTCCCACCCCCTGGCGGCGGGCGGCAGGCGCCACCACGATGTTCTCCAACTCCCACTCCGGGCCGGCCGTCTGGGCCACCAGGAAGCCCTGCAAGGCGCCGCCTTCCGCCACCAGGCACAAGCGTGAGGGGGCAGACGGCTGGAAGATGGCTTCATACTGCGCCCGCGACCAGTGGGCGGCGGTTGCTGATTGCCGCTCCAGTTGCAGCAGCAAGTCAATCTCATCCGGCCTGGCCAAACGAATGGCAGACTGTTCCACGAACACTATTGTAGAGGGCAGGTAGAACCCTGGAACTCTGACACCCGCCCTCGGCGGCAGACCCAGCCTCCTGCTTTCGAGTAGTAGCCCGCGCCCTTGGTGCCCGCCCTCCGTGCACCGCTTCTTCCTCCCCTCCCCTAGCATGAAATCACACCTATGCCAGCTAGAATCATGCTCCTTCTGCTTGCTGTCATCGTGTTGCTCCGCACTCCAGTACTGGCCCAGCTTGAGCCCGTGGACCTGCATCACCACAAGTTCTGGGATAAGCAGAACATCGCCATCCACGCCGCCAACTTCGCCATGCAGACGGCGGACGCTTTCACCACCCGCCACGTGCTCGATGAGCACAACGGGGTGGAGCGCAACCCCTGGGCGCGACAGTTTGTGAGCCAAGGCTGGGGCGGGCAGGCGGCCTACAGCTGGGGGCTGAGCGTGGGCGGCACCATCCTGACCAGCTACTTCATGCACCGCACCGGGCACCACCGGACGGAACGTATTCTGCCTATGATTGAAATCGGCGTCACCGCAGGCGCGGTGTTCGGCATGAACCTGCGCCACCGGGAGACGCCGCCACGCTAGCTGAAAGCCGCGACGATGGCCTTCACCAGGCCAGGAACGGTGAACTCGCGGGCTTCGATGTCCACCGGCAGGCCTAGTTCCCGCAGAGTCTGCGAGGTCACGGGACCGATAGAGGCCAGCTTGACGTCCTGCAGAGCGGAAGCCTGCCCCGGCTGGATTTCCATAAGAGAAACAAAATTGCGCACCGTGGAGGAACTGGTGAAAGTAATGACGTCGGGCTTGCGCGCGCTGTCCCGCAGCGCCGCTTGCAGGCGGGCGCGCGCGGCTTCGGGCGCGACGGTTTCATAAGCCTCGACGACGTCAACCACGGCGCCGGCGCGGCGCAACTCTTCGGGAATGACGTCGCGGGCGACTTTGGCCCGCACCAGCAGGATGCGTTGGTCTTTCACCTGGGCGCGCAGCGCACTCACCACTGCTTCGGCCACGTATTTCTCCGGCACCACATCCACTTTGAACTGCTGTTCTTCCAGAGCCTGCTCGGTGGCGGGGCCGATGGCAGCCACTTTAAGGTGGATAAAGTTGAGCGCATCCAGGCCGAGATGCTGGATGCGCCCGGCCAGCGCCTTCACGCCGTTCACGCTGGTCAGGATGAGCCAGTCGTAGTTATGGATCTCCTGCAGGGCTTTGTCGAGGGGGTGGAAGGTGGCGGGCGGACGGATTTCTATAAACGGAATCTCCAGCACTTCCGCGCCCAGCTCGCGCAGGGGAAAAGTCAGGGCGGCGGCCTGGTCGCGGGCGCGGCTCACCACGATGCGTCTGCCGGCGAGCGGCCGGGGGCGGACCGGCGAAGCGGCGGCGGGCGTGGCTTTCTTCTTCATTATGGCTGCTGGGGCGCGGCCACCGCGCTGCCATAGAGTTCCTGCAGGATGGCCTCGGCGCCGCGCGCCAGCAGAGCCTTGGCCACCGAGGTTGCCAGGTTTTCAGAATTGGTGCCGTTTTGCGCTTCGCGCAGAACCTGGGAGCCGTCGGGGTGGGCCACCACCGCGCTCAGGTGCAGATGCTCGCCGCGGACCTCGGCCAAGGCCCCGATGGGGACCTGGCATCCGCCCCCCAGACGGTGCAGCAGGGCGCGCTCACAGGTGGTGGCGGAGCGGGCAGCGGCATCATCGAGAAACAGCAGGTGCTGGCGGGTTTCGCCATCGCCGGCGCGGATCTCGATGCCCAGGGCTCCCTGCCCGGCCGCGGGACACATAATTTCCGCGGGGATAAACTCGCGCACCAGTTCGGTGCGTCCCAGGCGGCGCAGGCCGGCGGCCGCCAGGATGATGGCGTCAAATTCGCCCGATTCCAGCTTGCGCAGACGCGTGTCCACATTGCCGCGCAGGGGATGGATTTCGAGGTCGGGGCGCAGGGCCCGGAGCTGCGCCTGCCGCCTGAGGCTGCTGGTGCCGACGCGCGCCCCCTGGGGCAACTGGTTCAGGCCACGGTGATCGCGGGAGAGGAGAACATCGCGCGGGTCTTCGCGCCGGGTAATGGCGGCCAACTCGAAGCCGGGCGGCACCTCGGTGGGCAAATCCTTCAAGCTGTGCACCGCCAGGTGCACCCGGCCCTCAGCCAGCGCCTCCTCGATTTCCTTGGTGAACATTCCCTTGGTGCCCACCTGCGAAAGGGCGATGTCGGCGATCTTGTCGCCGGTGGTGCGGATGATCTCGATTTCCACGTGATGACCGTTAGCCTTCAGCAGGCCGGCAATATGGTTAGCCTGCCAAAGGGCCAGCTGCGAGCCGCGGGAACCAATACGGAGCGCCGCCATTCAGGAGCGCTCCCGGGGATCGCTGCTGGAGGTGGCACGGGAGGCGCCGGCGTAATGCTGGCTCTTCTCCTGCAGGTTGAACAGCTTGCGGATAAGCTCGACCACGGTGGTGGCTTCCGGCTCGCGGGCGGCGGTCTTGAGGGCGCTGATGGGAGTGTGCATGATTTTGTTGATGATGCCGCGGGTGAGGGCCTCGACCGCCAGCTCCTGCTCCGGGCTCAGCGGCCCCAGGCGTCCGCGCACGCGGTCAATTTCCGCCTGGCGGATGGTCTCCAGATGGTCGTGGAGCGACACGATGGTGGGCACCACGTCCAGAGTCTGCAAGCGGGCCTGGAAGCGCTCTACCTCGGCCTCGACGATGGCTTCGGCGCGCCCCGCTTCCTTGCGCCGGTCGGCCACGTGGGAGCTGACCGCGGCCTGCAGGTCGTCAATATCATAGACGAACAGGCCGTCCACCTTGTTGACCTCTGGGTCCACGTCGCGGGGAACGGCGATGTCAATGAAGAACATGGGCCGGTTCTTGCGCCGGGCCATGAACAGCTCGGCGTGCTCGCGGCGGAAGATGGCGAAGGGGGCGCCGGTGGAGGTAATGATGATGTCGGCGCGGTCGGCGGTCTCGTAGAGCTGCTCGAAGAGCATGGCCTGGCCGCCAAACTTTTGCGCCAGCTGCTGGGCGCGCTCGTAGGTGCGGTTGGCCACGAAGATGGCGCCGGCGCCGTGAGCCAACAGGTGCCGGGCGGCCAGTTCGCTCATCTTGCCCGCGCCCACCACGTAAACCACCCGGCCCTGCAGGGAGCCGAAAATCTTCTTGGCCAGGTCAACCGCCACCGAGGCCACGGAAACCGCGGAGGAACCCACCTCGGTCTCGCTGCGCACCTTCTTGGCCACGGCAAAGGAGCGCGAGACCAGGGCGTCGAGGTGGCTGCGGATGGCGCCCACCGCCCGCGCCATGGCGTAGGCTTCCTTCACCTGGCCCAGGATCTGGGGTTCGCCCACCACCATGGAGTCGAGGCTGGCGGCCACGCGGAAGAGGTGGCGGATGGCCTCGCGCTCACGGTACTCATAGAGGCAATGGGCGTAGCGGGCGGGCTCCACCTGGAAATAGTCGCGCAGAAAACCACGCAAGTCAGCGGCCGGGTCGCAGTTGGCCAGCAGCTCCACCCGGTTGCAGGTGGAGAGGATCATGGCCTCCTCCACGCCGGGATATTCGGCCAGGCGGCGCATGGCTTCGGGGAGATGCGATTCCGGAATAGCCAGCTGCTCGCGCACGTCCAGGGGCGCGGTAGTGTGATTCACGCCGATGAGCGAGAAGTTCATGGCGAAACGAAGCGGTGCACCACGCTGAAGAAATTGGCCGCCCAGGCTACCACCGCCGCCAGGAAGGCAAAGGTGGCGAGATAGGCGGCGCGGCGGCCCCTCCAGCCCGAGTTCCAGCGGGTGTAGAGCATGAGCACGTAAACCGCCCACATCAGCACCGAGAGCAACACCTTGGGATCGCGGAAATAGACCGCGCCGTACTTGGCCTGAGCCACCACTGACCCGGCCACCAGGCCCAGGGTCATGAAGGGAAAGCCCAGGAGCAGGGAGCGGTAGCCGATCTGGTCAATGGTTTCCAGGGGCGGCAAGCGGTTCAGCATGCCGCTGGGGCGCTTGGACTTGAGCGCCCGCTCACCCACCAGGTAGAGCAGGCTGGCGCAGAAGCTGAGCACCAGGGCGGCGTAGCCGGTGAAGATCATCACGATGTGGGCGATGATCCAGCCGTTGCGCACCAAAGGGGTGGCGAGAATGATTTTCTGCCCGCCCATGGCGGAGACAAAGGTCAGCAGGAAAACCAGGGGGAAGACAAAAACCCCAGGCGTGGTGGTCTGGTACCGCCAGTACACCAGCATGAAGCCGACCATGACCACAAAGGCGAGCAGAGATTCGGAATTGTGAATGGAGGCCAGCAGCAGCGTGCGTTCGGCGGCGAAGGCCTCGGTGAGCGAGACAAAATGGAAGACCATGGCCAGGCCGGCCGCGTGCAAAGCGATGCGTCCGAGCAGGTCGCTGCGCCGCACCAGGATGAGCAAGGCGTAGACCAGCCCGATGCCGTACAGCACCACCGCAACTCGCAGCCAGAAAATGGGCATGGATTGAGTTTGTCTCCCGGCCCACATCTAAGCCGGGCGGCTACTGCCATTCTGCCGATTATATAGGGTGCCGGAAGGCGAGTCGGCGGGGCAGCGAGGGTGGTCACAGGGAGATGTGATGGCGGTCACAAAAAGCAGTGGCCAGTGGTCGGTTCAGTGGGCTGCAAGCTAGTCGGGAGTCGGCAAAGGCTAAGCTTACTCGTATACAGGGCGCCAGCAACCCCGCGTCATGCATCGCGGGCGGAGGCGCCCG
>DASVBI010000323.1:0-2059 GCA_036375915.1 Terriglobales bacterium
CCAGCTGCGCCTTGGCGAAGGCTTCGCCAAAATTGTCGGCCACTCCCATCACTTCGCCGGTGGATTTCATTTCCGGACCCAGAACCGTGTCCACACCCGGAAATTTTGACCACGGAAACACCGGCGACTTCACGTAGTAACAGTTGCCCGTGCCCAGGTCGGTGGCTCGCTCCACGTTTTCCGGCAGAAAATCCCGCAGCTTGCGCCCGGTCATCAGGCGCGCGGCTATCTTGGCCAGCGGCACGCCCGTGGCTTTGGAAACATAAGGCACGGTGCGCGAAGCCCGGGGATTGACCTCCAGCACGTACACCCTTTCGCCCTTGCCGTTCGCCCCCAGCGTGCTCTCCATGGGATTGCGCGGGATGGCGAACTGGATGTTCATCAGCCCGATCACTTTCAGCGCCCGCGCCAGGCGGAAGCTGTACTCGCGCATGGTGGCCAGCAGGTAGTCAGGGATGTCCACCGCGGGCAGCACGCAGGAAGAGTCGCCGGAGTGGATGCCGGCCTCCTCAATGTGCTGCATGATGCCGCCGATGACCACGTCTTCGCCGTCGGAGAGCGCGTCCACGTCCACCTCGATGGCGTCCTCCAGAAAATGGTCAATCAGCACCGGCCGCTCCTGCGAGTACTCCACCGCCTCCTTCATGTAGCGGATGACCGACTCGTCGTCATAAGCGATCACCATGGCCCGCCCGCCCAGCACGTACGAGGGCCGCACCAGCACCGGATAGCCGATGCGGCGCGCTCCCTCCACCGCCTCTTCCACCGAGGTGGCAATGGCGCCTTCCGGCTGGGGAATCTGCAATTCCTCCAGCAGCTTGCCAAAGCGCTTGCGGTCTTCTGCCAGGTCAATGGATTCCGGCGAGGTGCCGATAATGCTGACGCCCGCAGCCTTTAACGGCAGCGAAAGGTTGAGCGGGGTTTGCCCGCCGAACTGCACAATCACGCCTACCGGCGCGCCCTCCGCGGCTTCGTGTTCATAGACCGACAGCACGTCTTCCACCGTCAGCGGCTCAAAATAGAGCCGGTCGCTGGTGTCGTAATCGGTGGAGACAGTTTCCGGATTGCAGTTCACCATCACCGTCTCGTAGCCGTCCTCGCGCAGCGCGAAGGATGCGTGGCAGCAGCAGTAATCGAACTCTATTCCCTGCCCGATGCGGTTCGGGCCCGCGCCCAGAATCATGACTTTCTTTTTGGAAGTAGGTGTAGCCTCGTCTTCTTCTTCGTAGGTGGAGTAGAGATAAGGCGTGAAGCTCTCAAATTCCGCGGCGCACGTGTCTACCCGTTTGTACACCGGCGCAAGGCCGTGCTTCTTGCGCAACTGGCGGACCTTCTCTGCCCCGGAATGGCCGTTCTCCAGGTGCCACACATTCGCCAGGCGGGCGTCGGAGAAGCCCATGCGCTTAGCTTCGCGCAGCAACTCCGCCGGAACCTGCTCGGCCGGTATTCTTTCCAGCTCCAATTGCATGTCTGTAACTTGCTTGAGCTGGTAGAGGAACCAGGGGTCAATGGAGGTCATTTTGGCGATCTGCTTCACCGTCATACCCTGGCGCAAGGCGTAGCGAATATAGGACAGGCGCTCCGGATGCGGCGTAACCAGGCGCTGGGTGAGGATTTTGGGCTCGATCTGCTCGCTGCCGGGACGCTTGCCGGTATCGAGCGCGCGCACCGCCTTCAACAACGACTCCTTAAAGGTTCGGCCGATGGCCATCACTTCCCCCACCGACTTCATCTGCGGGCCCAGGCCCTCGTCGGCGCCGGGAAATTTTTCGAACTGCCACTTGGGAATTTTCACCACCACATAATCGAGCGTGGGTTCGAAGCAGGCCGGCGTCTTGCGCGTGATGTCGTTGGTGATCTCATCCAGCGTATAGCCCACCGCCAGCTTGGCCGCAATTTTGGCGATAGGGAAACCCGTGGCCTTTGAGGCCAGCGCCGAAGAGCGCGAGACGCGCGGGTTCATCTCGATCACCACTTGGCGCCCGGTCTCGGGATGTACCGCAAATTGGATGTTGGAACCTCCGGTCTCTACACCCACTTCGCGGATCACCGCGATCGC
>DASVBI010000089.1:0-3902 GCA_036375915.1 Terriglobales bacterium
GCAAAGCCGGCGCCAACGCCGGATTTGTAGTGGGTGACGACGGAGTTGCGGTTATTGACACCTTCGAAGATCCGGGAGCGGCCAAGGAACTGCTGGCCGAGATTCGCAAAATCACGCCGCTGCCGATTCGCTTTGTAGTCAACACTCATTACCATCTAGATCATGTCAACGGCAACGACGTGTTTGCCGCGG
This sequence comes from Terriglobales bacterium, assembly GCA_036375915.1. GTDB lineage: Bacteria > Acidobacteriota > Terriglobia > Terriglobales > Acidobacteriaceae > JAICWP01. The sequence goes on from DASVBI010000089.1 coordinate 193, forward strand.
CAGGAGCGACCATTCTGGCCCAGCGCAACGTCCGCGACTGGGAGCGCAGCGAGAACCTGAAGTGGTGGGGCGATAAGATCAAGCCGGAAGTGAAGGCGCGGGTGGAGTCACTGAAGCTGCCGGACGTGGTTTACGACAGCGGCGTGGACCTTTTCCTGGGCTCGCGAGAGGTAGAGGTGCGCTCGTATCCCGGGCATACCGGCGGCGATTCCATAGTTTATGTGCATGACGCAGGGGTGATGTTCTGCGGCGACCTGTTCTGGAAACAACACATTCCCAACCTGATAGATGCCACTACAGACGCCTGGATCAAAACGCTGGATACGCTGGTGGGTTACGGCGCGGGTAAATTCGTGCCCGGGCATGGAGAGCCGGGAACGTCTTTGGACGTAAAGGCGTTTCAGCAATACCTGGGGGATTTGCGCGCGGCTGTGGGCCGGGCTCAGGCAGCGGGCAAAAGCGGAGACCCGCTGGTGGAAGCCGTGTTGCCGGAAATGCAGGCGAAATATGGAAGCTGGGGATTCTTCAAAGAATTTGCCAAATCAAATATTGAGCAGACGGCCGAGGAACTGGGGGGCACAAAGCGTTTGCCCAAGCCGGCGGAGAGCGCGGCAGCGAGCACGCAGAAAGTTCCTTACTTGCCGCTGCGGGTGCAGGTGGGAGAAAAGGCGCCAGATTTCACTTTGCCGGCGGCCGACGGCCACACCGTGAAACTTACATCGCTTGAGGGGCACAACGTGCTGCTCGACTTCTATGAGGGCTTCTGGTGACCGTACTGCATGATGGAACTCGGCGAGTTCACCAAACACTACAAGGAATTCCAGACGGCCAACACAGAAATTCTTGCCATCAGCACGGACCCGCTGGAGGAAGCACGCTGGATCAAGGAGAAGGTGGGAACGCCGTTCCCGGTTATGTCCGACGCGAAACGAGTGGTGATGGAGTTGTACGGGACGAAGTTTCTTACCACGTATCAATCGCCCGACGGCGGGCCCTATAACCACGCAACCTTGATCCTAATGGACAAGAACGGCATTATTCGCTGGATTTATCGCAATGTGGATTACCGTGTGCGCGCCAGCGTGGCGGATGACCTGGAGCACATAAAAGAGCTGCGTTGAGGGGAGGATGGGATGACGCGACGCGAAGTGGGCGAAGCACTGGGACTGGCAGCACTCTCCGCGGCCGGGTTGAGCGGCCTCCTGCGGGCGCAGGCGACCACTGGAAAGAAGGGCGGGGATTCGATTGGCGTCAAGCGGCTGTTCGAGCAGGCGGTGCCCGACATCGGGGGCAAAGAAGTACGCTTGGTCCTGCTTACTGTGGAGCCCGGGGGCACTTCGCAACCGCATCGGCACACCGGTCCGGTATTCGCCTATGTTCTGGAGGGGGCAATCCAGAACCAGGTGGACCCCGAGCCGCTCAAGACTTATCACGCGGGAGAGATCTTCTACGAGCCCACGATGCATGTGCACCGCGCGCTGACCAACGCGAGCAAGACGAAGGCGGCCAAGATTCTGGTGTTCGAGATTGGGGAGAAGGGGAAAGAGTTCACGGTGGCGGCGAGCTAAAAGCTCACCACAAAGGACGCGAAGGACAAAGGGGAAGTTTGATTCGCCAGTCCTTTAGAGCGCAAGCCAATTGCACTGCGACGTTGCGGTAATGCACGCGAGATGCTTCGGGCCTGCAGGCCCTCAGCATGACGCCCTCCCGGAGGAAGCGGTTCGCGGGCGAGGGCGCCCGCGCCACATCACTCTCTTCTTACACAGAGAGCCCTCTGTGGTTAGGCCTTTAAGCTCGTCTTCGAGACGGGCAATTCGCGGATGCGCTTGCCGGTAGCTGCGAAAATCGCGTTGCACAGCGCGGGAGCAAAGGGCGGCACCCCGGGTTCGCCTACACCAGCGGGGGGCGCGGTGCTCTCCACGATGTAGATGTTGTTTTCGCGCGGAGCCTGACTGATGCGGGCGACCGGGTAATCATTGAAATTGGACTGCTCGATGACGCCGTTCTTAGCGGTAATTTCGCCCATCAGCGCCAGGCTGGCGCCGAAAACATTGGCGCCCTGGAACTGAGCGCGCGTGATCTCAGGATTGACCACCAAGCCGGCATCGAGTGCGGTATCCACGCGCGGAATGTGCACTTCCCCCTGCGGCGTGACCTCCACCTCGACCACGGAAGCCGCGTACGTCACGAAGCTGCGGTGCACGGCTATGCCCAGGCCTCTTCCCTTAGCCAGCCTGCGCTTTCTCCAGCCTGATTTCTCGGCCACCACTTCCACCACTTTGCGCAGGCGCGCCGTATCAATGGGAAACTTCTGGTAATCGGCGTTGTAGTTGGGATACTTCGTCGCCTTCAGATCGAGAATGCGCTGACGGCCGAGCAGGGCCAGAAGATACTCAACCGGGTCGCGGTCGGCGGCGTGCGCCAGCTCGTCCATGAACGACTGCACGGCGAAAGCGTGATAAATATTAGCCACCGAGCGCAGCCAGCCGATGCGCACATGAGCCGCCGCTGGGCCGTTCTCCACCCGCAGGTTGGGAATATCGAAGGGAATATCGGTGAAGCCCATGCCCATCTCATCGTCGCCGCCGTAGGTGGCACTGGCGTCGAAGGTAGAAGGGATAGGGGTAAAGACCGAACGCTGCAACCAGGCGGTGGGCATGCCTTTGTCATCCACCGCAGCTTTCATGTACATGGCCGCGACGGCGTGGAAATAGTCGAACTTGATGTCGTCCTCGCGGGTCCATACCACCTTGACCGGACGGCCAACTTTTTTCGAGAGCAGCGAGGCCTCGACGATGTAGTCGGGCATGGATTTGCGGCCAAAGGCTCCGCCCAGCAGGGTAACGTGGCAGATCACGTTTTCTTTGGCGATGCCGAGGGCTTTGCTGACCGCGTCCTGGGTGGCCTGGGGATCCTGGGTGGGAGCCCAGGCGGTGAGCTTGCCATCGCGAAAATCGGCCACCGCAACCGGAGGCTCCATGGAAGCGTGTGCTAAAAGCGGCACATAGTAGTCGGCTTCCAGAACCTTGCCGCCCTTGGCAAAGTTAGCATCCACATCGCCTTCGTTGCGCACTGCCTTGCCCGGCTTGCGGGCCGTGGCCTGCATCTCCTTCCTGAAAGCGTCGGAGTCGAAAACTGCGTGCGGGCCGTTGTCCCAGGTGATATTCAGCTTCTTGCGCCCCTGGAAGGCGGCCCAGGTGTTGTCGGCGAGGACGGCCACGCCGCCCAGGGCCTGGTACTCGTGCGGCGGCTTGAAGGTGTCAATGGGGATGGTCTGGCGCACGCCGGGAACCTGCAGCGCGGCTTTGTCGTCATACGACTTGATGGTGCCGCCGAGCACAGGCGGATGCTCCACCGAGGCGTAGACCATGTTGTCCATGTGGGCGTCCATGCCGTACACGGCCTGCCCGGTCACCAGCTGGCTGAGGTCGTAGCTGACCATGCCTCTGCCGACGTAGCGCCAGGCGCTGGGCGGCTTGAACTGCAGCTCCTTCTTGTCGGGAACCGGCAGTTTGGCGGCGGCCAGGGTGAGCTCGCCGTAGCCGAGCTTGCGGATGGGGGAAGCATGCACAATGTTGTGCAACTCGGCGCGGCATTCGCTCTCCGGCACGTTCCAATGCTGGGCAGCGGCGCGGGTAAGCATGAGGCGGGCGGTGGCCCCAGCCTCGCGCATGGCGTCATAAAACTCGCGGATGGATTGCGAGCCGTCC
>DASVBI010000414.1:0-2796 GCA_036375915.1 Terriglobales bacterium
CCTTCGCCCGTCGTAGACGCGGACATGCGGCGGCGCATGGGCGAAGCGGCGGTCAGGGTGGCCGAAGCCGGCGGCTACACCAACGCGGGTACGGTCGAGTTCCTGGTGGACGAACACAAGAATTTCTATTTTCTGGAAGTAAACACGCGGCTGCAGGTGGAGCATCCCGTCACCGAGATGGTCACCGGGCTGGACCTGGTGCACCTGCAGATTCGCATCGCCGCCGGCGAGCCCCTGCCCTTCCGCCAGCAGGAGGTGCAACTGCGCGGACACGCCATGGAGTGCCGCATCTACGCCGAGGACCCGGACAACAACTTTTTCCCCAGCCCGGGGAAGATCACGCTGCTGCTAATCCCGGGCGGGCCGGGCATTCGCCGCGACAGCGGCATGTACGAAGGCTGGAGCGTGCCCCTGGACTACGATCCGCTGCTGGCCAAGCTGATCGGTTACGGCAGCGACCGCAGGCAGACCATCATGCGCCTGCGCCGCGCCCTGCACGAGTACTTCGTGGGCGGCATCAAGACCAATATTTCGCTCTTCCGGCGCATCCTGAAGAATCCCGAGTTCATGGCGGGCAAGCTGGACACGGGTTTTCTGGATCGCCTGCTGGCCAGCCCGGAAGCCGATCCGGTCAAAAAGGAGCATGGGGAGATTGCCGCGATTGCGGCGGGAGTGTTTGCCGTTCTGGAGCAGGCGACGGCGCCCGGAAACGGCTCTGCGGGTGCAACGCGAACGCAGGCGGCAAAAAACGGCGCCAGCGGCTGGAAGCAGGCGGGGCGGGTGGAGTCACTGCAGTGAGGATTCTACTGAGAGCTGAGAGCCTGCACTCGGCCGGCGTGCACGTCTTGCCAACTGCCAAAGGCCAAGAGCCAATGGCCGCTTTCTTATGATCTACGACGTCAACATTGACGGCACCGATTACCGCCTGGAATTGGGGCGTGAAAAGGCGGGCTGGAAGTGCCGTTTGAACGGTCGCGAAGTCGCGCTGGACGCGGTGCTGACGCGGGCCAACGTGCTCTCCATCCTGATTGACGGCACGGCCTACGAGGTCAAGCGCGAAGCGACAGCCCTGGATCTGCACTTCTGGGTGGGCAGCGCGCGTTACGCGGCCGAGGTGCGCGACCCGCGCTCGCTGCGCAGCCGGCGGCAGCGCGCCGGAGCTGGAGACGGCATCAGGAAGCTGCTGGCCCCCATGCCGGGCAAGGTGGTGCGCCTGCTGGTGGCTGAAAAAGCCGCAGTACAGGCCGGTCAGGGTGTGCTGGTGATTGAAGCCATGAAGATGCAGAACGAGCTGAAGTCGCCCAAGAACGGCGTGGTGCAGAAAATCCTGGCCGCGCCGGGCGCCGCCGTCAATGCCGGCGATGTGCTGGCGATTGTGGAGTAGTGGTTCCCAGTACCCAGTACCCAGTTGCGATTTCATGGAGGCTTTCGGAAGGGCACGGCTCCTAGATGATCCCAGAAGGGTACAGCTTTTAGCCGTGCCGGGCTGAGCCCTCAAGCAGGTTTTCGCCAATGAGGGGAAGAGGGATAATCAACCCGGTTCTTTCAGAGACCAGTTCTCGTGCCTACTAGCGAGTTATTGAGTTTGTCTATCGAGTCAGCCGGCCACGGTGCTAGGTACTGAGTACCAGGTACCGGCAACTACTTCCCCGCCTGGCTCAGAATGTTCTCCGCGTAAAAGTTCTCCACTTTGGCCTGGTCGCGGATTTCCTCGTAGAAAGCGGCCTTCAGCAGTTGCTCACGGCGGTCGCGCAGTTGCTCGCGGATGGCCTGCTGCACCCGCGGGTCGTTGAGGTCGCGCTGGCCGGCAGGCTCCTTGGCAATCAGCTTAACAATGCGATAGCCGAACAGCTGGTGAGTGGTCGGGTTAACCACGGGGATGATGGCGCTGTACTGGCCGGGCTTAAGCTTGGTGATGGCGTCGCGGGTGGCGGGGTCGGTGCCCTTAAGCGACGATTCCGGGGTAAAGCCCAGGTCGCCGCCGTTGCCCGCCGTTTCCGGATCCTCGGAATAGTTCATGGCCAGGGTGGCAAAGTCCTCGCCGCTATCCAGCCGGTTGATAAGCGTCTGGATTTTTTTACGGGCCTCCGGCTCGTTGCGGGCCTTGTCGTTTTTCAGATTGTGCACCTGGGGGTTGGGAGCGGCAGTGACCAGGATATGGGCCAGGTGGTACTGCGGTTCGATCAGGTTGAACTCCGACTTGTGGGCGTTGTAGTAGCTGGAGATGTCCTGGTCGGTGATGTTGATCTTGGAAGTGATCTCCCGGTTGAGCACCTTGTCTACGGTCAGGCTGCGCCGCAGGTCGCGCTTGAAATCGTCGAGCGTGATCTTCTTCTCCTGCAGCCGCTTGTCAAACTCCTCCTTGGTATAGGGAGCCTTGACCTCGTTGAGCCGGCGGTTGACTTCTTCGTCGGTGGCCAGCAGGCCGAGCTTTTCCGCACGCTGCATGAGAATTTCGTCGTCAATGAGCTGGCGCAGGATGCTCAGGCGCAGGCTGGCGGCTTGTTCGCCGGTGGGCTGCTGGGGCGCGCCCGACGTCTGGTTGTCGAAATATTTCTGCACTTCGGCGCGGCTGATCTCACGGCCGTTGACCCGGGCCATCACGTCGGGGCTGGTCCCCTTCTTCTGGCAGGCGAAAAGAGTAAGCAGGGCGGCAGCGGCCACGACCGCCGTTATCGCCTTACGGGCTAGCGGTAGGTTAGTGTTCAAATTTCCTCCAAACCTCTCGGGGCGAAACTGAGCTCCTCTCCCGGCCGAAGGCTGGTAACTTCGGCCCGGGCGCTGCGGAACCGGACG
>DASVBI010000439.1:0-9793 GCA_036375915.1 Terriglobales bacterium
CGTCGAAATCGAATATTAGAGCCACACGGTTGGACATGAGTATCGGCTCCTGGTCAAGTCTCCCGACCATCGCAGTACTAAATATAGAATTCTCCTGAAGGATGCCCAAAGTCAAGGCTAGGTTTGGGAGATGCTGGTAGGTGCCGACAGTTGCACAGTTGCTGACGCTTTCTAATAGAATGTTAGCCATGGTACAAACCAAGGCGGTGCGGCTGACCGAGTCGGTCAAAGCCGCGGGTTGAGCTTCCAAGCTGAGTCCGGCGGCGCTGGACGCGGTGCTTGGGAAATTAGCCCGGCAACAGGATGCGAACGTGCTAGTCGGCTTCGACAAAGCCGACGACGCCGGCGTGTACCAGATCGCGCCTGATACCGCCCTGGTGCAGACGGTGGACTTCTTCACCCCCGTGGTGGACGATCCCTACACCTTCGGGCAAATCGCCGCCGTCAACTCCCTGAGCGACGTTTACGCCATGGGCGGCCAGCCCCGCACCGCACTCGCCCTGGTCTGTTTTCCTGAAAAAGGCGACCTGGACATCCTGGAGCGCATTCTGGCGGGCGGGCTTTCCAAGATGATGGAGGCGGGGTGCACGATAGTCGGCGGACACAGCATCCGCGATGATGAGATGAAGTTCGGCTACTCGGTTACCGGGTTGATCCACCCGCGGCGGGTGCTGGCCAATAGCGGGGCGCGGACCGGCGACCGCCTGCTGCTTACCAAGGCGCTAGGGACGGGTGTGATCTCTACCGCCATCAAGAAGCAAAAAGCCAGGCCGGAGTGGATTGAGGCGGCGGTGCGGTCCATGACCATGCTGAACAAAACAGCGGCGGAGGCCATTGCGGCAGACGCAGGCGAGCTGCGCCAGCCCCGGCAGGCGAGGGCGCCTGTCGCCACGCAAGTATCGCCAAACCCCACACCAGAGTCGCCGTATGAAGTGCACGGCATGACGGACATCACCGGTTTTGGACTGATCGGCCATGCGCGAGAACTGGCCTTGGCCAGCAATGTGAGCCTTCATCTGCACGCCGGGCGAGTGCCTATGCTGGAAGGGGCTGTGGAATGCGCGCGCGCCGGCTACATTCCCGGCGGCCTGAAGGCCAACCGCGAGTTCGCCGAGTGCGCGGTGGAGTTCGCCGGCGGAATTGCAGAGGAAACAAAAACTCTGCTCTTTGATCCGCAGACCGCGGGCGGCCTGCTTATCTCGGTGGCCGCCGCGGACGCGGACGCTCTTGCCCGGGAACTGAAACGCAAGGGAGCGCCCGCGGTCGAAATCGGGGAAGTCGTGCCCCGCGCCCAGCCCCTCATTTTCGTCCAACCCTAAAAATCCACCACAGACAATTGACGATTGAGGATTTTCGATTGACGATTTGGAATCAAGGCTTGCCTATCACGTTGATTGTCAATCTTCAATCTTCAATCAGCAGTCGTCAATGAAGTGATTTTCTCCGTGCCTCTGTGTCTCCGTGGTGAAGTCGAATTTTACAGTTGATCGAAATTCTGCTGGCAATTGTTCCCGTAAGTAAACGAGTGCAGGTCGAAGCCGCGCGCGTCGGGAGTCAGCCGAATGATGTGCGATCCGAACTGAGGGTTGTTGACCAGGTAATACATGCGCGGCTCGCTGACCTCGACGTACGAACCCTTACTATCGAATTTCACGTCCACTCCGGCGTTGGATTTGTCCAGCGGTTTGCCCTCCTGCTCCAGGTAGAGGCGCACCGGCTTTTTGGGATTGCTGACGCTGAGCACGGCATAAAGTGAGCGGGCATGGTAGCGCAGGTTGGCGCTGACGTTGGGCGCTTCCGAAATGACACCATCGGTTTCCGTGCGCCACTTGCCGGCCAAAATCACGCCGCCATCGCTGGGGGCGTGGCCGGCGTGGAAGTCCATGGTCCGACCCTGGTGGTAGCCCTGGGTATTCTCCAGCGCCCCCCGTCCAAACCACTTGCCCACATAGGTCTCATCGGTAGGACGACCGCACTGTGGCGCAAACGTATTTTCCGGGGGATCCAGTGGCACCTTCATAACCTCGGAGTGATCTTTGGCCAGCAACTCGCGGATTCTTTGCTCCATGGCCACGTTGTTACCCTCGCCTTCCACCTGCATGACGATGGTGCCGCTCTGATTGATCAGGTAGCGATTGGGCCAGACCTGCGAGCCGTAAGCGTTCCAGATGCTGCCATGCACGTCTGATACTACGGGCCAGGGCAGGCGCAAACGTTTGGCGGCGCGGCGCACGTTATCGCTGTTGTGGCCGATGGCGAACTCCCCGTAATGGACTCCAATTACGTCGAAGCCATACTGGTGGTACTTGGCATACCAGCGCTTTACCACGGCGAAGTCCCGAATGCAGTTGATGCAGGTGTACTCCCAGAAATCAACCAGCAGCACGTGCCCACGGTAGCCCTTGATGCCATGGGGAACGTGGGCGCCCTGGTCAATCCAGTCCACATCCGCGCTGAAATCGGGAGCGGGGTGCGCAATTTCGATGGTCTGGGCGCAGGCTGCTACGGCGATCAGGAGGCAAAGAAGTATCTTGACGCAAGCCATACTGTTAGAGATTACAGGGAAAGCCGGTGGTCACGAAAAATTGACGATTGACGAATTTCGATTGACGATTGCTTGCAAACAGGCTGGACATATCAGTGCCCGCGAGATGCTTCGGGTCTGAAGACCTCAGCATGACTCCGAACTTCACAACTCCAGTTGTTTCAGCCAGGCGCGGAATTCCTGGCCCAGGTCGGGACGCTTGAGGGCGAACTCCACGGTGGCCTTGAGGAAGCCCAGCTTGTCTCCGGTATCGTGGCGTTTGCCTTCGGCCACATAGCCGTAAATTTTTTCCTGGCGAAGCAGCAGTTTCAATCCATCGGTGAGTTGCAACTCGCCTCCGGTGCCCAGGGGAGTACGAGCCAGGTTCTCGAAGATGGCCGGGGTGAGAATATAGCGGCCTATAATCGCCAGGTTGGAGGGCGCGTCCTGGGGGCGGGGTTTTTCCACCAGGTTGGTGACCTCGTAGAGGCGCCCGCCAAAGCGGCCGTCGGCAGGCTTGGAATCGAGCACTCCGTAGGAGGAAATCGCCGGGCCTTCGATCACCTGGGTGGCCAGCACTGAGGACTGCGTCTCCTCGAAGACGTCAATCATCTGCTTCAGGCAGGGCACCTCGGAGTCCATGATGTCATCGGCCAGGAGCACAGCGAAGGGCTCGTCGCCCACCAGTTCACGGGCCATGAGCACAGCGTGGCCCAGGCCCAGGGCTTCCTTCTGCCGCACGTAAGCAACGTGGATCATGTCCGAGATCTGGCGCACCACGGTCAGCAGTTCGGTTTTATTGCGCTCCTCGAGCATCTTTTCCAGTTCGTAGCTGACGTCGAAGTGGTCTTCGATCGCGCTTTTGCCACGCCCGGTAATGATGATGATCTGATCGCAGCCCGCAGCCAGGGCCTCTTCCACGCCGTACTGGATGATGGGCTTGTCCACCAGGGGCAGCATTTCCTTGGGCTGGGCCTTGGTGGCGGGCAGAAACCGCGTGCCCAAACCGGCAGCGGGGAAAACGGCTTTGCGAACGCGTTTTTTCATGGCTGGTAGCAGTTAGCAGTTAGCATTTAGCCCTTGAACTTCAGCGGCTGGAATGAGGAAGCGGAGAGACTAACAAGTCACGTCTCTACCAAATTTCCTCAGATATGCACATCCACCACAAAATCTGGAACGGCTAAATGCTAAGTGCTAATGGCTAATTGCTGCTCTTACAGCACCGGGGAATCGTTGCCCAGCATGGCCTTGCGAATTATCTTTACCGGTACCCCGCCCTGCCGCATGAACTGGTCGTGAAATTCCTGCAGGCTGAAGCTCGTACCCTTCATCTTCTTGTAGTCGTCACGCAGCTTCATGATCTCCAGCTTGCCCAGGGTATAAACCAGGTAAGTGGGATCGGATGTGCCGCGCTTGGTTTCCATTTCGGCGACGGCGTGGGTTTGATAGCCCTCTTTGACAAAAAAGTCCACGCCTTGTTCAAAGGTCATCTTGCCGGTGTGCATTTCAATTCCCACAATGTAGCGCGCGTTTCGCAGCAAAGCATCCTGCAACTGCCCCAGGCGCAGTTGCAGGAAGGCGGTGTCCTTATCCAGGGGCACGCCCGGCGTGCGCCCATAGCCTTCATCCAGCATCATCTGCTCGCAGTAGTGGGCCCAACCTTCCGCGTTGGAATTGCTGTACATCAGCTTGCGCACTTTGGAGGGGGCTTGCTGTACCCACAGAAACTGGGTGTAGTGCCCGGGATAGACCTCGTGCACAGCGGTGCTGATGATGGTGCCGCGGTTAAAACTCTCCATGAATTCCTGACGGCGCTGCTCCGGCCAGGCCGGCTCGGGCAGGGTGACGTTGAAGTAAGCTTCCTTGGCTCTGGCCTCGTAGGCGCCGGGCGTATCCATGGAGGCGGAGGTCAGGGCGCGGGCAAAAGGCGGAGTCTCCTCCACGATGGGCAGCACCGGGGAAGGAATGGTGACGATGTGGTGGGTTGTGATGTAGGACTTCAGACCGCCCAGGACGCCTCGGAAAGTATCCAGCAACTGACCGGACGCGGGATGGTCCTTCTCCATCTGCTGCATGATCTGTTGTGGCGTACGCCGGGGGTCAATCTTCGCGGCTGTCTCTTTGAGTTCCTGCTGGTTGCGATGCAGGTCGGCCATGCCGATTTCCAGCAGATGATCCAGCGGGAGGTCCACCATTTCGTCATTCAACAGCTTTTTGCGGTAATTCTCCGCGCCGATGCGGAAATCGCCGTGCGAGACCGGCAGCAGGTCCTCTTTGAGGAAGTTCTCGTACTTCTGCAGTGCGGTAATTACCGCCTGGTTGGCGGCATGGAACTCGCCGAGCAGTTGCGGGTCTTTCACTTCGGAAAATGCCGCCGGCACGTCCGTCTGAAAGAAGCCGACGATGCCGGTCACCTGTTCCAGCGCCACTTCGGTGTAAACCCGGGGAGGATTTTTCAGGTTGTGCCGGCCAGCCTCTAATATCTGGGGCATCTGCCGCTCGCGCGCCACCAGCGCGCGCAGACGTTCCGCCTGGGGAGCATAGTTGCGGCTCATGATGGTGAAAGCGCTGGCGCTGATGAAGCTGGAGTACAGGTCCGGGTCCTTCTCCCACATGCGGATGTTTTCCAGATCGAGCAACTGCCCGGCGATGCTGCTGCGCAGGAATTCCAGGTCGGCCGCCGCTACCGGCCGCGAAGGGGCATGAAGAGCGGCAAATTTCCGCTGATATTCCTTGAGAAAAGCCAGGTCGCGGTCCAGTCCGGAGCGGGAGAGATCTTCCAGATGCGAATCGTACTGGTGAAAGCCGGCGCTGGTGCCTTCTGTAGGGTGAATCTTGAAATAACCGTCGAAGTACTGGTCCACCAGCCGGTCGTATTGGGCGTCAGCGGGCGTCGACACGGGAGGAGCCGGATTCTGGGCGGACAAGCTGGCGCTCATGAGAACAAAAATGACAGCAAAAGAAGTGAGAAGCCGAAAAGCACGGCCTGGTTTGCCCACGGCGACGCCCCTCGCGCGAACGTGTAAAGGTATCACAGGGGAGGGGGAGTCGGCAGGGTGCGGGGTTGCAGGGTTTCGCAGGTTGCAAAGCTCCATCGGTTTCAAAGTTCGGAGGTGTCACCTCTCGCCTCGGTGCTCATGGGTAACTCATATTGTTATCCTTCGTCCGTATGCGGGTTTATATGCCGCATACGGACTCAGGATGACACCGTCGGGTAGGGGGTCTCTGTCGCGCCAGCCGACGACACAGAGCCGGTCAGTTCCTCAAGCACGCCGCGAATGCGGGCGAGGATGTCTTCCGCCTGGGTGGCGCCTTTGACAAAGAATTTCAAGGTGCCGCCGGGGCTGAACTGCGCGCCGCGCTGGGTGGAAACAAAGCGGGCCAGCTTTTCCGGTTCGACGGCGGCGTTCTGGGTGAAGTTGACGCTCACCAGGTCGCGCTTGCGCTCCACTCGGGTGACGCCAATGCGGTTACAGAGCAGGCGCAGGGTGGCATAGTCGAGCAGGTTGCGCACCGGCTGGGGCGGCTCGCCATAGCGGTCTTGCAGCTCGGCGCGCACATCGGCCAGCTGATTTTCGTTCTCCACGCCCGCGATGCGCTTGTACATGCGGAGGCGCTGGTTTTCCTCGGCGATGTACTCTGCGGGAATACGAATGTTGAGGCCCAAGTTGAGCTGCGCCTCCACCTCCTCCGCGGCCACCTCTCCCTTCAGTTCGCGCACGGCGCGCTCCAGCATGGAGGTGTAGAGCTCGAAGCCCACTGCCTCGATGTGGCCGCTCTGCTCGCCGCCCAGCATGTTGCCGGCGCCACGCAGTTCCAGGTCAAGCGCGGCAATTTTGAAGCCGGCGCCCAGGTCGGAAAATTCCTTGAGCGCGGCCAAACGGCGGCGCGCCAGCGGCGTCAGCTCCAGTTCCGCCGGCAGCAGCAGGTAAGCGTAGGCGCGCCGGTTGGAGCGTCCCACGCGCCCGCGCAGCTGGTAGAGCTCGGAGAGCCCGTAGCGGTCGGCCCGGTTAATGATGATGGTGTTGCACAGGGGAATGTCCAGCCCGTTTTCGATGATAGTGGTGGCCACCAGCACGTCGGCCTCATGATGCATGAACTTGAGCATCACTTTTTCCAGGTCGCGCTCGGCCATTTGTCCGTGGCCCACCATGATGCGCGCCGGCGGCACCAGTTCCTGAATCTTGGCGGCGATTTCGAAGATGCTGTCCACGCGGTTGTGCACGAAATAGACCTGGCCGCCGCGCTCCAGTTCCTGTTCGATGGCCGATTGGATCAGCTTTTCGTCCCACCCGGCCACCACGGTCTGAATGGCGATGCGATCGCGGGGCGGGGTTTCGATCACGCTCATGTCGCGCAGGCCGACCAGCGACATGTGCAGGGTCCGCGGAATGGGCGTGGCCGACATGGTGAGCACGTCCACATCCTTGCGCATCTGCTTCAGCCGCTCCTTGTGGCGCACGCCGAAGCGCTGCTCCTCATCCACAATGAGCAGGCCGAGGTTGGCGAACTTTACGTCCTTGGAGAGCAGTCGGTGGGTGCCGATCAGGATATCCACCTTGCCCGCATCTACCCGCTGCAGAATTTCTTTCTGCTGCCTGGGGGTGCGAAAGCGGCTGATCATTTCAATGGTGACGGGGAAGGCGGCAAAGCGCGACTTGAAAGTCTCATAGTGCTGGAAAGCCAGCACTGTGGTGGGCGCCAGCACCGCCACCTGGTGATTATCGCTGACCGCCTTGAAAGCCGCGCGCATGGCGACTTCGGTCTTGCCGTAGCCGACGTCGCCGCACAGCAGGCGGTCCATGGGCTGCTGCACTTCCATGTCACGCTTGACGTCAGAGATGGCCATCCCCTGATCTTCGGTTTCCTGGAACTCGAAGGCATCTTCGAACTCGCGCTGCCACTCGTTATCGTTGGGGAAGGCGTGGCCTTCCACCATCTTGCGCTCGGCATAGAGCTTGAGCAGTTCGTCGGCCATGTCCTGCATGGCCTTTTTGACCCGCGCCTTGGTCTTGGCCCAGGCGGCGGTGCCCAGGCGGCTGAGCGCCGGCTTGGCGCCCTCGGCGGAGCGATATTTCTGCACCAGGTCGAGGCGAGTGAGAGGCACGTAGAGCTTGGCGCCCTCCGCATACTCCAGCAACATGAATTCAGCCTTGCCGTCCTGCTGAACGATTTCCTTCAGCCCCTGGTAGATGCCGATGCCGTGCTCCACATGGACCACGTAGTCGCCCACTGCCAGATCGCGAAAATCGGAGAGGAAAGTGGAAGTCTTGGATCTGGGCCGCTGCGGGCGTGTGACCACCGCCTCGGACTCGTCGAACAGGTCGCGGGAGCCGAAGATGGCCAGCGCCGCGTCAGGCAGCAGCACCCCATCGGGCACGTAGGCTTTGACCACGGTGGTGGCATAGACCTCGCCCGCGAAGTAGGAAGTCTCGTCGGCGTAGCTCTCGCCGCCAGGCCGTACCGGGCTGCCCAGGCGATAAGGAACGTTGTACTCGGTGAAAATGTCCGCCAGCCGCTCCAGTTCGCCGGTGTTGGCGGCAGCAAAGAGCACGTGCTTTCCCTCGGCTGTGAGCTTCTGCACTTCTTCCACCATCGCGGGAACCGAGCCGTGGAAGCGGGTGGTGGGTTGCGAACTGAGTGTTAGTTGCTCCTCGCCGGGCCGGGTAATGCCCAGGTGCTCTAATTCAACCACCGCATGGCGGTCGCGGTGCTGTTGCCAGAGCTCGGGAGCGAAGTACAAGTCCTCCGGGCGGACCAGGTTGCCGACCCCGCTGCGTTCGTGTACTTCGCCCAATCGCTCCCAGAAGCGCTCAAATTCGCTTTCCAGCGCATCTGGCTCATCCAGCACCACGGCGGCGCGCGCCAGCAGATCGAAGAGCATGGTGTTCGCGCCGGCCACTGGAGCATAGAACTCCCATCCCGGGAAGACGGTGACGCCGGCGGCCAGCGCCGTCTCTTCCAGGACCTCTTCCGTACCCGTAACGCGCCGTCCGGAGAGTCGAGCGTGAATGGCGCCCAGCAGCTCCTCGGTGGCGGGAGTTTCGGTCAGCGGCAGCAGTACCACTTCGTCCAGCGGCGTGGAGGAGCGCTGGGTGGCAGGGTCGAATTTGCGAATGGACTCGATTTCGTCGCCGAACAGCTCAAGGCGGGCGGGGCGGTCGGCCTCGGGCGAATAAATGTCGAGAATGCCGCCGCGCACGGCGTACTCGCCGGGCATCTCCACCACATCAGCGGCGGTATAGCCCACCGTGTTCAGGTGCCGGGTAAGAGCTTCCACGTCCACGGTTTCGCCTCGCCGCAGCACTCGTGCCAGTTCGCTGTAGAACTCGGGCGCGCGCAGGCGGATGGCGGCGGAGGCAACCGGGGCGACCACGATGGAAGCTGTCCCGCTGGAGATTTTCCACAGCGCGGTGGCCCGCGCTTCCTGAATTTCAGGGTGGGGGGAGAGATTCTGGAAGGGGAGAACGTCGCGCGTGGGCAGGGCAACTACGGACTCGGGCGGGGCCGCGCCGGTCAAGCTACAAAAAGACTGCAGCAGGGGTAGAACGTCCTCAGCGGCGCGGTTATCGGCCACCACCAGCACCAGGGGCCGCCCGGCGGCCCGGTGCAGCAGCACGGTAGCCAGGGCTTTGGCAGTGGGGGTGAGGCCGGAGACACTAACCCGTCCCGTGCCCTCCTTCAGGTGGGAGGCGGCGCGCGTCAGGAGAGCCAGATTTTCCGCGTCCACGAAGAGTTCGCGGACGAAGGGGAGAACCATCGCCCGTTTATTCTACCAGCAGGCTGCGGGGGACGCTGTGCTCTTTGGGAGTGGCCATCATTTCCGGCGTGTGCCCTCGCCAACAGCTCCTTCACCTGCGGGGAGGGGGCAAGGATCCCCCTTGCTGGTCATGTACTTCGGTGCGTTTGGAATTCAGAAGGGTTGAGTTATAAAGGAGCCGTGCTGAGCTGGATGGCTGCCTGGTCGCCTGGCTAACCGGCCCGTGACTAGTCAGCCAGCCAGCCGCTACACAGGGCCCGCGAAAGATCCGAACTTCCTTCCGATAGCACTCCGAGCTATAAACATCCGCACCCCAAAGGGGCGCGGATGTGTGCCAAGGCGTGACCTTCTTACCACGAGTAATGCACCAGGTAGGTGACAACCTGCTCGCCGTTAGGCGCGATGGTGACCGGAAACTCAATGGTCTGTGCGTCCGTCTTGCGATACTGGTGCGACTGCTCCATCAGCTTCCAGTTGGTCCAGCGATACAGGTGTTCGACCACGCGCAC
>DASVBI010000223.1:0-4002 GCA_036375915.1 Terriglobales bacterium
CTTCTCACAACCTACAGCAAGTTATGAGGTGAGCTCTAGTACGCGAAGCCGTCGGGCTGGCTGATGGCCTCGTTGTGGGCTTCCTTGTCCACGAACTGGCGGCCGGCAACCAGGGCCTGGCGGTCAAGTTCGAGCAGTTGCGGGTTGCGCACCTTGGCCTCGAGCACGGCGACCGCGGTTTCAGAAGAAAGACACTCGGTTTCCTCCAGCAGCGCCCCCAGCAGCACCACGTTGGCGACTTTGCCCGCGCCCAGGCGGTCGGCGATCTCGGTGGCGGGCAGGCAGAACACGCGCGCCTGGGGGGCAAAATCTTCCGGCAACTTTTCGCGGTTGTAGAAGATGAGGCCGTTCTCCGCGACCTGGGGGGCGAATTTACGCAGCGAGATCTCGTTCATGGCAATGAGCACGTCGGGATGGGAAATCAGGGGCGAGCCGATGCGCTCCTGCGCCAGGCAGACATGGCAATGGGCGCTGCCGCTGCGCATCTCCGGACCATAGGAGGGCAGCCAGCTCACTTCCAGGCCTTCGCGCATGCCCATTTCCGCCAGCAACTGGCCCAACAGCAGCACGCCCTGGCCGCCGAAGCCGGCGATCTTGATGGAAAGCTTCTTCAGATGATGTTTCGGTTTGGCGCCGGCTTGTGCGGCAATGGCAACCTTTTCGCCGGCATCCCTCAAACCCAGCACCTCGGCCACGGAGCGCTGCGGCGGATTCTTGCCCTCCGGAATTGTGGGCTTGCGGTCGCGAAAAACGTTGAGGGGGAAGATGGGGATCATTTTCTCCGCCACCCAGCGGCGCGCGTCCACCGGCTGCATGTTCCAGATGGTGGGGCACGGGGAGAGGATTTCGACAAAGGTGAAACCGGCGCCGTCGCGCTGCAACTCCAGCGCCTTCCGCACCGCGCGGCGGGCTCCCATAATGTGCTTGTTGTCCGAAAGCGCGACCCGCTCGATGTAGGCGGGCGCTTCCAGCGTAGCCAGCAGTTCCGACATGTGCAGCGGGAAACCCTCGTTCGCCGGGCGGCGCCCCCAGGGGCTGGTGGTGCTTACCTGGCCCACCAGGGTGGTGGGCGCCATCTGCCCGCCGGTCATGCCGTAAATGGCGTTGTTCACGAAGAAGACGGCAATGTGCTCGCCGCGATTGGCGGCGTGAATGATTTCGGCGGTGCCGATGGCGGCCAGATCACCGTCGCCCTGGTAGGCGATGACGATCTTGTCGGGGCAGGCGCGCTTCAGGCCGGTGGCCGCGGCGGGGGCGCGACCGTGCGCCACCTGCACATTGCCCAGGTCGAAATAGTAGTAGGCAAAAACGGAACAACCCACTGGACTGACGAAAATGGTCCGGTCCTGCAGGCCGAGATCCGAAAGCGCCTCTGCCACCAGCTTGTGCGCCACGCCATGGCCGCAGCCCGGGCAGTAGTGGGTCTGTTGCTTGAGTTCCGATTTGCGCTCGAAGCGGTCATAGAAAATCTCGGACCGAGAATGGAGCAGTTCGTATTCCGGTTCGGCTACCGCCGTCTTCTCGTCTTCCGCCATTGGATCCTCTCCCAAGCTGTGACTGGCTGGCTAGCTGCCTGGCCAGCAAGCCAGACAGCTAGTTAGCTGATCAGCTGCTCACGCCAACGCCGCCAGGCGCGACAGCAGCTCTTCGTGAATCTCTTCCGCCGCGGGCACGTTGCCGCCCACCCGGTTATAGAACTCCACCGGAACTTTGCCGTTTACCGCCAGGCGCACGTCCTCCAGCATCTGGCCGTTGCTCAATTCCACGTCGAGCAGCGCGGCACAGCGGGTTGCCGCCTCGGCCAGCGCCTTGGAGGGGAAGGGCCACAGCGTGATGGGCCGGAACAGGCCCACGCGAAGCCCGTGCTGGCGGGCTTGCTCCACGGCGGTGCGCAGCACGCGCGAGACGATGCCGTAGCCGACCAGCAGGACCTCCGCATCTTCGGCCATGTAAGTTTCGTAGCGCGGCTCCTGCTGCGCCGCCCGCCTGTACTTGGCCTCCAGCTTGCGCTGGTGAGCTTCCAGATCGTCGGGTTCCAGGTAAATCGAGGTCACCAGGTTGGGACGGGTCTCGGACGTGCCTTTAACCGCCCAGGGCTTCTCCGGCTCCTGCACCGTCTTGAGCTCCAGCTCCAGTGGCTCCATCATCTGGCCGACGAAGCCGTCGGTGAGCACCACGGCGGGATTGCGATACTTATCCGCCAGTTCGAAGGCGAGCACGGTAAAGTCGGCCATTTCCTGCACCGAGGCGGGCGCCAGCACGAGATTGCGGTAGTTGCCGTGGCCGCCGCCCTTGACCATGGCGAAGTAATCGCTCTGTTCGGGGGCGATGTTGCCCAGCCCGGGACCGCCGCGCACCACGTCCACAATCACGCAGGGGAGCTCGGCGCCGGCTATATAGGAGATGCCTTCCTGCATCAGGCTCAGGCCGGGGCCGGAAGAAGCGGTCATCACGCGTTGCCCGGCGGAAGCGGCGCCATAGACCATGTTGATGGCGGCAACCTCGCTTTCCGCCTGCAGAAAAGTTCCGCCCACCTGCGGCAGGTAAAGCGCGGCGGCTTCCGCGATCTCGCTGGCCGGGGTGATGGGATAACCGTAGTAGGCGCGGCAGCCGGCCAGGATGGCGCCATGAATGATGGCAACGTTGCCTTTAGAGAGCTGGCGCATGCGAGCCTCCGTTTTGGGTTGCGGGCTGCGAGCCGGCCTTTTTGGGAGCGGGCAAACGGTAAACGGTAATGGCGCCGGGCTCGGGGCAGCAGTAGAAACAGATGCCGCAACCGGTGCAGCCTTGGCCGCTGTAACGCGCCGGATGCACCCCGTAGGCGCTCAGGTCCGGCGCCAGCACCAGGCACTTGGGGGGGCAGGACTCCACGCACAAGCCGCAGCCCTTACATTCCTCAACATCAATGGTGACCTTGCCACGCGCTGCCATGTTCACCTCGTTGCCGCCATCGCGGCCGGGCGCTGCAACCACTTGGTGCGCTCGCAGTACTCGTAGAGTTCGGCGCGAAACTTGGGATGAGCGATTTCGATGAGCGCCTTGGCCCGCTCGCGGATGGATTTTCCATGCAGGTAGGCGGTGCCGTATTCCGTGACCACGTAGCGGATGAGACCGCGCGAAGTCACCACGCCGGCGCCCGGATTGAGCATGGGCACAATGCGCGACAGCGCGCCATCCTTGGCCGTCGAGGAAAGGGTGATGATGGCCCTGCCGTTCCTGGCGCGCGACGCCCCGCGCAGGAAGTCCACCTGTCCACCGATGCCGCTGTAGAAATACTGGCCAATGGAATCGGAACAGACCTGGCCGGTAAGGTCAATCTGCAGCGCTGAATTCACCGCTACCATGTTGTCGTTCTGGGCAATACGGAAGGGATCGTTGGTGTAGGCGGAGGGATGGAACTCGAAAATAGGGTTGTTGTCCACAAAATCGAAGAGCTCGCGCGTGCCCAGAACAAACCCCACGATGATTTTGCGCGGGCGGAAGCTCTTGCGCTCGCCGCTGATGACTCCCGCCTCGATCAGGGGAATCACATTGTCGGAAACCAGTTCGGTGTGAATGCCCAGGTCGCGCCGGTCCATCAGGTAGGGCAGAACCGCATCGGGAATGCCGCCGATTCCAGTCTGCAGCACAGCGCCGTCTTCAATCAGACTGGCGACATTGCGGGCGATAGCGCGATGCATATCGGTAATCACCGGTTTGGGCAGTTCGCACAGGGGGCAGGAAACCTCGACAAAAGCGTCAATCTGGCTGACGTGAATAAAGCTGTCGCCGTAAGTGCGCGGCATCTGGTCATTCACCTGCGCGATAACGTAGCTGGCGCAACGGGCGGCGGTCAGCGTGGTATCCACGCCCACGCCGAAGCTGCAGAAGCCGTGCGCGTCCGGCGGCGACACCTGGATGAGGGCGACATCAATCGGCATCTGCGCGCTTTCGAAGAGGTTTTCCACTTCGCTGAGGAATACCGGGGTGTAGTCGGCGCGGCCATCGTTCACCGCCTCGCGC
>DASVBI010000636.1:0-5146 GCA_036375915.1 Terriglobales bacterium
GCCGCCCATGTAGAAGCGCTGAAAAGGCGGCGCCACCAGCCCGCCAAAGCCGCTCAGGAAAGCGCCCTGAAGGTTAAATCCAATCACATTGCGCTTGTGATTGACGGAAATAAATTGCTTGTAATTGACGATGGGCTGAATGGAATTGATGGTGCCGCCCAGTCCGGAAATGGCAGCCGCAAGATAAATCGAGTGGCCACCATGGGGACGGGTTGGATTGTCGATGGTATTGATGGAAAAGTTGGGCAGGATCTTGCTGGTCACGATGCCCTTGAGCTGGTTGGGCCCGGAGAATCCGCTGAACGCGAGGTTCTCAAACAGCGCGGTGGAGGCATCGCTGAAGGTCTGGATGGTGGCGACATCCCAGGAATATGTAATGCCCACCCGCTTGAAGGAGCGGTGCAGGGGGTAACTGGCGGATAAGCTGAACCCGGTATCGTTCTGCGTGAAATTCTGCAGGTTGGCCAGGAAACTTTGCGGCAAATTGAGTCGCTGTCCGGTGAGCAGCTCTTCCTGCTTGGCCTGATCGTAATTAATCTTGTTATTGAAAACGCTGAAGCCCACCTGCAGCGGGCGGTCGAACATGTAGGGCTGGGTGAAGCCGAACATCAGGCTGCGCATCAGGTTGCCGACGCTGGCCTGCAACTGCAGAGTTTCGCCCAGACCAAGAAAGTTATTGGTGGTATAGCTTAGACCGACGAACGAGCCTTCCAATCCGCTGACGCCGCCGGTCAGCTGAATGCTGTTCTTGCCTTTTTCCCTTACCTTCAGCGTCAAGTCTACTGTGCCAGCCTGCTCGTCGAGTTTGCGCTCGGTGGCCTCATCCGGCTTCAGAGCCTCGAAATAATCGAGCTGGTTAAGGCGGAGCAGGCTGAGCTCCCACAGGCGCGTGTTGTAAACCTGGCCTTCCTCGATGGCCAGCTCGCGGCGGATGACCTTGTCGCGGGTGGTGGTATTGCCCTGGAACTCGATGCGGCGGACATAAAAGGGCTTGCCTTCGTCCACGTCAATCACCAGATTGATGAGTTTCTTGTCCTCGTTAATCTGGGTATCGGGGACAGAGGTGAAATTGATGTAGCCGAGCTCGCCGTAAGCCTTGCGCAGGTTATCCAGGCCCTTGCGCACATTGTCGGTGTTGAAAATGTCACCATCCTTCATGGGAAACAGACTGCGCAGCGCTGCCGCATTGCGCACCGCCTTGTTGTGCTTAAAAGTGATGGAGCCGAGGTGGTAGCGCTCGCCTTCAACAATGGGCATGGTGATGTCCACCACCTTGCCCTGGCCCTTCTGGATGAGGGGGATATGGATGTGGGAATGGGTGTCGCGCAGCTTGGTCTGGGGTTCCTCAACGATTGCCTTAAAGTAGCCTTTCTCCTGGTAAGCCTGACGTACGCGCTCGGCATCCTCATTCAGCTTGCTGGAGTCGTAGGTCTTGGAAAATATGTTCTCCAGGAAAATGGAATGGGGAATGCCAATGGGCCGCAGATTTTTCATGGCGTAGCGCAGTTCGCGGTTCTTGAGCTTGTGATTGCCCTCAAAGCGTATGTTGCCCACCTTGACCTTGGGTCCTTCTTTGATGACAAAGGTGACGGAGACGGCGGCCGGGGGGATGGGGCGCACTTCCGTGCGCACAGTGGCGAACTGGCGGCCGTGCTCGGCCAGCATTTCCTTGATGACGACGGCGGCTTTGGTCACCTTGGTGGGATCGAACTGGCTCTCAACCGAAAGACCCACCTTCCGCTCTTTGAAGCGGTCGAGCAGGTCGCTTTGTGACACGGAGTTCAGACCGGGGTAAGTGATTTCCCGGATGGTGGGTTTTTCCTTGACGTACACCTGGATAATCCAGCCCTTCTTGCCGCGCTCGCGCTCGAAGCGCAGGTCATCGAAGTAGCCGGTATTCCACAGGGAGTTGAAGTCGCGCTCCAGGGCCGCCTGGTCATACACGTCGCCCGCCCGGGTAAAGATATGGGCGCGAATGGTATCGGCAGGAATGCGGCGGTTGCCATGGATCTCGATGGCCTCCACCAGGTTCTGCTGGGCGCTGGCGGAAATCGCCAGCAAGGTCAGCAGACAGAGGCAGGTCAGCAGGACGGTGTACACGCCTCGCGGCAACCTCAGCCGGTTACACCCCTGCCCCCAGCCGGCTTGCCTGTCAGATTTGAGTTCTGGGCCGGTGCACCCGGACAGTGCTGGCACAGGGCGGTTGTGGGAACTCAGAATGCGGCTACCTCAGAGGCATGTAGTCTGGAAAGTTGCCATTCTATACGGTCAGGCGTTGCTCAAGCAAAAAGCATGACCCCAGTAGTCAGCAGTCAGGACTCAGGAGTCAGCTTTTCCAACCCGTGCCCTTCTAACCCAGCTCTGGGGCGGAAGTTTTGGGCATAGCAAATGGAGACCTTTGTAAAGGCAAATGGTTACACGGTAATGGCAAGTCAGCCGCGCACGGCTTCCACCTCTACCAAGGCAGAGTAAAAAGTTGCGCCTCCGCCCATATCGGTGAGGCGTTCCGAGGTGAGCGCGTTGATGCTGGCGCCGCGGGGCGACAGCTTGGCCCAATTGAGGCGTGCCGCGACCGTGCCTGGCCGGACCGAACCATTCACCCGCGCCCGCAGGAAGGCTTCGCCGCGTTCATTGAAGACGCGCACCTGGTCGCCTTCATGAATGCCGCGGGTCTGCGCGTCGGCAGCACAGAGTTCAAGCAGGCCGGGATCCTCCATCTTCTGCAAGTCCGGCAGATTGGCGAACGAGGAGTTGAGATAGTTGTCGGACTTGCGCGCCAGCAGTTCCAGGGGAAATTGGAGGGCAGTGTCCGAGTGGCGTGACTCGCGCGGCGGCAAAAAGGCGGCGACCGGCTCCAAACCCAACTGGGAGAGTTGTTCGCTGTAGAACTCAGCCTTGCCGCTGGCAGTCCCGAAGCTTCCTTCGGCAAAGGGAAGAAAGGGCTTTGGCTCCGAGGAAGCCTGCGTAGAGGCGGAGTTTAGCTCCGTCCCCGCACGGGTATCAGCAAACTTCAGGCGAATATGCCCTTCAACCTCCAACTGCTGGCGATTAATGCCTTGCAGCCAGGGGTTGGGAGACTGAAGCGCGGCGTCCATCATTTCATCCACCGTCTCGCGGAAACACTCGTCTTCGAATCCCATGCACCGGGCCAGGGCGCGAAAAGTCTCTACATTGGAGCGGCATTCGCCCGGGGGGGCGATCGCCGGCTGCGAAACCTGCAAATAGTAATGTCCATAGGCGGGTTGCAGATCCTTGTGCTCGAAAAAGGTGGTGGCGGGAAGCACGATATCCGCGTAGTCGGTGGTGTCGGTGAAAAACTGTTCATGGACCACGGTGAACAGGTCCGGGCGAAGCAGCCCGCGCACCACCAGGTTATGGTTGGGCGCGACCGCCGCCGGATTGGAGTTGTATACGAACAGCGCCTTGATTGGCGGCTGGTTCAGTTCGGTCAGGGCCTTGCCCAATTCCACCATGTTGACCGTGCGCGCCGGCCGGCCCAAGGGGCTCTTGTACATCAAGTCCGGGCGCTGCAGGGCCTCCTTATTGAGTTGGTAGGCGCCAGAGGTGGAGAGCTGCAGGCCTCCGCCAATTTCTTTCCACGAGCCGGTAAGGCAAGGAAGCATGCAGACGGAGCGCACCGACATGCCGCCGCGCTCGGAGCGCTGCACCCCATAATTGAGGCGAATGGCCGCGGGCCGGGTGGTGGCGTATTCGCGCGCCAGTTTGACGATGTCATCGGCGGAAATACCCGTCCACTGCGCCACCCGTTGCGGAGGGTACTCCTGCACTTTCTTGCCTAGCTGGTCGAACCCCAGGGTGTAGCGGGAGACGTAATCGGCGTCGTAGCGCTTTTCGTTGATGATGACGTGCATCATGCCGAGCGCCAGCGCGGCGTCGGTTCCCAGGTTGATGGGCAAGTGCCAGTCAGCACAGCGGGCGGTGCGGGTGAGGTAAGGATCAATCACCACCAGCTTTGCGCCCTGGCGGCGCGCCTCCTCAATAAAAGGCCAGAGGTGGACGTTGTTGCCGTGGATGTTGGCGCCCCAGGCGATGATGTACCGGGAATGGCGGAACTGCTCCGGCTCGGTGCCCAGCTTGATGCCGAGCACGGACTTCAGCCCTTCCTCGCCGGCAGCGGAGCAGATGGTGCGCTCCAGTTGGGAAGCGCCCAAGCGATGGAAGAAACGCCGGTCCATGGAACCGCCGTTGAGCGCGGCTATGTTGCCGCCATAGCTGTAGGGCAGGATGGCTTCGCTGCCGAATTCCTGTGTGATCTGCTGGAACCGGCAGGCAATCTCATCGAGCGCCTGGTCCCAACTGATGCGCTCGAACACCCTGGGGGCGCGCGCGCCCTCGCCCCCGGTGAGTTGCTGGCCTTTCGGCGCCACCCGCCGCATGGGATAGAGCACGCGCTGGGGAGAGTAAACGCGGTCAAGGTATTTTGCGACCTTGGCGCACAAAAAGCCGCGGGTGATGGGGTGAGCCGGATCTCCCTGTACTTTCACTGCCCGTCCCTCTTCTACGGTGATGAGAACGCCGCAGGCATCAGGGCAGTCGTGGGGACAAGCGGCATGGATCACGCTCTTCATGGGAAGAAATTATTTCACTACCCGGGCGCCGAGGCACCGAGAAAATGCAATTCAAGGCTGCGGTCGGAGCAGACGCTCAAATTCGGCGATCTGCACCCGGTTCGCTTCCTGCACCCCTGTATAACCGCTGCAGCTCAAGGAGAAGAAGTTGGCGCCGGCGCCGAAGGTAAGCAGCCGCTGAGAGCCATGGAAGAACGTGGCTGAGGCGTGGGGGGCTGGCAGGCCGCGGCGGCGGGCTGAAAAACTCTCGCGGCGGCCATTGGCGAAATCCACCAGCGCCTGGATCTGGTAGCGGTTATCAATGTCAAACTGCGGGGGCTGGACGCTTCCATTTTGTGACACCCGAACCAGGGTCGCAGTCGTAAGCGGAGGACAGACGACAGCCTGCTGGTTGCGGTTACAGCCGACAAGCGCGGAGGCAAGCAGGGCAAGAGGCAGGATACGGGCCGTGAGCACGGAAAGAATATACGGCAAGGGTAGGCGGCGCTCAAAGCAGCAGGGGCGCGAGCTCGTGGACCAGCAGACTGGATTTGGGTTCAGGCGCAGGCTGGTTCCGT
>DASVBI010000587.1:0-2780 GCA_036375915.1 Terriglobales bacterium
CCGCGAGGCCAGCTTCTCCACCGAGCCCAGGTCGGTAACGTCGCATTCCATGGCTTCGCAGTTGGACCCCGCTGCACGAATGCGCTGTGCCGTCTTCTCCAGCGGGCCGAGGCTGCGCCCGCAGATCACCACCGTGGCGCCCAACTCAGCCAGCTTGGCGGCTATGGCAGCTCCGATCCCGCGCCCGCCACCGGTTACAACTCCCACTTGTCCGGCCAGACTCTTGCTGTCGTGCATTGTGCGCTCTTCCTTTCTCCTTTCTGTAGATCGTAGCAATTTGGTGGCGCGGGCGCCCCTTCGATTCCGCTCAGGGTATGCCCTCGCCCGCGAAACTGGCGGCGGAATTACACCACTTGATTTGTCGCGCTGTCCGGTGGAGAAGTTGTCTGCAACCTTTCCCGGTAAAGGAGTGCAATGAGATGCGGATGCGCTACGCGCTCTGCTCGCGGCGCAGCCGCAGAAGTTCATCCAGCATGTTCAACAGCCCAACCGGATGCTGGCCCTTGCCCAGCACCGCATCGGCGACTGTTCCCGTATCCTCCGGCAGGGACCACTGCACCGAGAAGAGGATGATGGGCACATCAGGCTTAATCAGGCGCATGGCGGTGGCGACGCGCGCCCCATCCACATCCGGTAAATAGTAGTCCAGAACCACCGCGTCTACCGGCTGACGGCTGAACAACGCCAGTCCCTCGTGAGCGGTCTCGGCGGTCAGAACCGAGTAGCCGACTTTCTCCAGGAGCATGCGCCGGATCATCAGCCCGTGGTGCTCATCATCCACGCAAAGGATAGTGTTCCCCATGACCCTGATCCCTATTGGTCGCAACCAGATTCAGGCTGGTCGGGAGTGACGAGTGCGCAAAAGTAGCGTCAGTTTATGCCGAATCGCGCAACTTGCAAGTTAATTTGTCGTAACAAAGGTGCAATTTCAAGAGACTGCTGGCGAAATTAAGTGGCGGGTCAAACTGACCCACCTCGCGATTCCTTTACCGGGAAATGTCGGTTAAGATGGGTCAACCCTCGGGCACCTCATGACAACCGGGAGCAACACCGCGTCGCCCCGTTTGGCCGTCGTGCGGCCGACAACCGCCGTTTCTCCTCCCGCCTCCTCCCCCTGGTGGTTCCGGCTGCTGATGCCTTCCATCACCGACGTCATCTTTCTTCTTCTCTTGCTGGCACTTACGTATGGCGGCCTGCAACAGCGTCTGCTCGGGGATGCCGGCACCGGCTGGCACATCCGCGCCGGGCAGCAGATGCTTGCCACCCATGCCATCCCCCGCCTGGACTCCTTCTCCTACACCATGCCGGGGCACCCTTGGTTCGCCTGGGAGTGGCTTTACGACCTGGCAGCAGGGATTATCTGTAGCCGTATGGGGCTGAATGGTGTTGTGTTTCTCAGCGCTCTGCTGATCGCCGGTACCTTCGCCGGCCTGTTTCGCAAGGCTGTCGCGCGCAACCGTTATCCACTGATTGCTGCCTGCCTGGCGGTGCTGGCGATTTTCGCCTCCAGCATTCATTTCCTCGCCCGCCCGCACCTGTTCACCTGGGCCTTTACCCTTATCTTCTGGGATGTCCTGGAAAGCGCGACCGCGCCTGGTTCCGAACCCGGTCTCCTCCGGCTTTATTGGATTCCGGCGCTCATGCTGTTTTGGGTGAACATCCACGGCGGTTTCCTGGTGGGCCTGGCGCTGGTCGGCCTGTATTTTCTGGGTGCGGTGTGGGAAACCCTTGCCGCCCACGAACCCAGCGAGAGCACCTCCGCGAAAAACACCGCCCGCCGGCTGGGATTCGTCGGGGTCCTGGCTGGTGTGGCTACTTTCCTCAATCCCTACGGCTACAGGCTCTGGCTGCACATTTATGTTTACCTCGGCAGCCGCTTCTACATGAACAACATCCAGGAATTTCTCTCCCCCAATTTTCACGGCGCGGCAGAGAAGTTCTTCGCCGTCTTGCTGCTGCTCAGCCTGCTCGGCCTGGCGGTAAACCGCTCCCGTCTGCGCGCCAGCCATTTGCTGGTGATTTTGTTCAGCGTTTATTTCGGCCTGTATGCTGCCAGGAATATCCCGATTGCTTCCATTCTGCTGCTGTTGACTGTCACGCCCCTGCTGGCCGGGGCGGTGGAACGGGCCGCCGCCGCTGAAGAACTTGCGCCCCGCGCCCGCAACCTGTTTCTGCGCTGGAAGAATTTTGCCGCCCGCATGGCGGGTACCGAGCTTGGCCTGCGCGGCCACCTGCTTCCGCTGGCCGCGGTGGTCGTCACCTTTGTAGTTTGTATGAACGGCGGCCGCCTGGGTTCTCGGCCCCTCATGCGCTCTCATTTCGACGGCAAGCGCTTTCCCGTGGCGGCCGCCGATTTCCTTGCCGCCCGCCGCATTCGCTCCCAGGTTTTCAATCCCGACTACTGGGGCGGATATCTCATCTACCGCCTCGGGCCCGGCTACAAGGTTTTCATGGATGACCGGCACGATTTCTATGGCGAGCCCTTTGTTCGCGATTACGTCAAGGTAAAGGACATCCAACCGGGTTGGCAGGAAGTGCTCGACAAGCAGAAAGTGAACTGGGTTTTGATTCCGCCGGAGTGGACCCTCGCCAACGCCCTCAAAGAGCTCCCGCAATGGCGCGTGCTCTACGACGACCATCGCGCCATCCTCTTCGCCCGCGTCTCGCCCATTTCTTAGTTCTTCACGCAGAGACAGGGAGAAACAATTGACGACTGATCCGGCGACTTCTGTACTCGGTAAAGTTCTGTATTCAGGATAGGCGTTGCTGGTTGATAGAGA
>DASVBI010000661.1:0-6237 GCA_036375915.1 Terriglobales bacterium
CTTGAAGTCCCTCAGCATAACTGCGGGCGCTAAGCGACCTACCCAACTACTGACTCCTGACTACCGGCTACCGCTTTTACGCCTTTTCCAGCTGGGCATACTTCTCCACCAGCTTTTTCAGGCCAAATCGAGGGAATTGTACAGTAATCTTGGCTTCTTCACCTTCTCCTTCGCGCTTATAGACGGTGCCCTCGCCATATTTGGGGTGGCGCACCCTCTGCCCCGGCCGAAAACCGCGGGCGCCGGTGGGCTGCGGCACCTCCACCTTGGGGCGGGAAAACCTCTTGCCCCGGGAGGCGAAGAATTCGGCAATGTTATCAATGGAATTGTAAGTAGGCCCGCCGTAGCTGGCTTTTCGCGGCCCGCGACCCGGACCGGTGCCGCCACCCGCATTCGCGTTCCAGGCCAGGCTTTGGTCCTCGTCCTCGTAGGCGTAGTGGCGATCTTCGGTGTGAGAAGCGGCTTCTGCTGTGTTCCAGGGAGTCTGAAGCCCGGCCTGCACACGCGGCCGGCGGGGCGATCCCAGGTCCTCCAGCAACTGCGGCGGCACCTCCTCCAGGAAGCGCGAAGGTATGGCAGCCTCGGGCAGGTCGGTGCCGTAGCGGCGCCGGTAGAGCGCCCGGGTCAGCAGCAGCGTGTTCATGGCGCGGGTCATGCCCACGTAGCACAACCGGCGCTCTTCCTCGATGTCATCCGGATTGATCAGGGTGCGGGAGTGCGGGAACAGGCCCTCTTCCAGCCCGCACAGGAACACCAGCGGAAATTCCAGGCCCTTGGCGGAATGCAGGGTCATGAGCGTGATCTGCGCCCCTGCCACGTACTGGTCGGTGTCGCTGATGAGCGCGGCGTGGTCGAGGAACTGGTCCAGGCTTTCGCCGCGGTCGCGTGAATCCATGGCCGCGTTCACCAGTTCGCGAAGGTTCTCCACCCGGGAGAGGGCTTCGGGCGTGTCCTCTTCCTCCAGCTTGCGGATGTAGCCGGTGCGGTCAATCAGGAATTTCAGGATTTCCGCGGTGCTGGCCGGGCCGCCGGGGCTGCGGAAACCGTCGAGGGCTGACGGCTCACGGCCTTCGGCAAGATCGCCGTCGGCCCTCGGCTGTCGGCCCTCGGCGTCTGTAGCGCCGGTACTTTGCGGGCTGCCCTGGAGGCTTCCCGCCCCCAGTGGGTTCGATTCCACCTGCTCCGTTCCGAAGTCAAAAGAAATATCAGCCTGGAGATCTTCCTCATCTTGATCTTCGCCGTCGACCGTCGACCGTAGACCGTCGGCATCCCGGCCGAAAGCCGAAGGCCGAGAGCCGATGGCCTCTTCCCCTGCCTCTTGCTCCAGTTTCTCCACGAACTTCCCCGCCAGCATGGCCCGGCCATCATCAATGATCTGTTTGAATCCGCGGAGGGCGGCGGCAGCGCGCGCCGGTACCAGTTGTTGCTCAATCGCCTGCCCGATGGCGCCCCAGAGCGAAAGCCCGGTATTGAGCGCCAGGTGCTCCAGTGTGTCAACCGTGGTTTTGCCGATGCCGCGGGGCGGCGTATTCAGCGCGCGCAGCAGGGAGATGGAGTCGTCGGGGTTGTGGATGACCTTCAAATAGGAGATCAGATCCTTGATTTCAGCCCGCTCATAGAAGGAGAAGCCGCCCACCACGTGATACTTGAGCCCGTAGCGCCGCATCGCTTCTTCAAATAACCGCGACTGCGAATTGGTGCGATAGAGCACGGCCGCGCGCGCCTCGTCGCCCTGTCCGGCCATCTCCTGCAGGTAGCGGGCGATGTAGTCGGCCACAAACAACGCTTCGTTTTCGCCATCGGGAGCCTCGTAGTAGCCCAGCTTGGCCCCGCCCTGGCGCGAGGTCCACAGGTTCTTGCCCTTGCGGCGCACATTATTGGCCACCACCGCCGAGGCCGCCTGCAGAATGTTCTGCGTGGAGCGGTAGTTCTGTTCCAGGCGGATGATTTTGGCGTCAGGGAAGTCCTTCTCGAATTCCAGAATGTTGCGGATGTCGGCGCCGCGCCAGGAGTAGATGGACTGGTCCTCGTCGCCCACCGCGCACACGTTGTGCCGCGTGCCCGCCAGCAGGCGCATCAGTTCATATTGCGGGCGGTTGGTGTCCTGGTATTCGTCCACCAGGATGTACTGGAAGCGCCGGTTGTATTTCTCTCGTACTTCGGGCACCGCCTTCAGCAGGCGCACCGCCTCCAGCAGCAGATCGTCAAAGTCGAGCGCGTTGGCCTTGCGCAGCTCCTGGCGGTAAATTTCGTAGATGTGCGCCACGCGCTCGGTCTTGGGGTCGCGGGAGTTGAGGTAGACCTCCTGCGGGTCGAGCATGTGGTTCTTGGCCCAGGAAATATGGCTGAGCACGGCACTGGGCTTGGTCTGCTTGTCATCCACGCCCAGGCGCCGCATGGCGGCTTTGACTACCATCTGCTGGTCGGTTTCGTCGTAGATGACAAAATCCTTGCGGAAGCCAATGGGCTCGCCACCGCTGGCCGAAGGTATGCGCAGGGCCTCGATGTCGCGCCGCAGCAGGCGTACGCAGAAAGAATGGAAGGTGGCGATGAGCGGCTTGGCCAGAGTGTGTCCCGCCACCAGCTTTTCCACCCGCTCCGCCATCTCCGCGGCCGCTTTGTTGGTGAAAGTGACCGCCAGGATGGAGTCGGCCGCGACACCGCCGTTGTCAATCAGGTGGGCGATGCGGTAGGTGATGACCCTGGTCTTGCCGCTGCCTGCGCCCGCCAGGATGAGCAACGGCCCTTCCGTGCTCTCCACGGCCTCGCGCTGTTGCGGGTTGAGTTGGTTCAGAAACGACAAATTACATCCTTGCTCGTGCGCCCATCCCGAGCGGGAGACGTTGCAAGCAACGTCTCTACCGTTGGTCACCAATTGGAAGTAGAGACGTAACTGGTTACGTCCCTGACGACATTCCTACTCCGCTTTCGCCTTTTCCGCCCGCTCCGCCGCGCACGCCTCGCAGGGGCAATACTCGCGCAGGAAATCCCAGGAGTAGATGCCCAGCTCGTGGCCATCATTCCACTGAAAGCGGATGGCGTACTTGCCCACGGCCTCGGCCCGCACCGGTTTGGCCGGGGGCTTGAACATGGGCAGCGCCCCTGGGGCTGGTTTGGGCTCCTCCCCGGGCTCGCGGCCGCTCTTGCCTCGCTCCTCGTCACAAAGGGCGCAGGGACAGGCGTCGCGCAGCCATTTGAAGCTGTAGCTGGAGCGGTGGCCGTCCTTCCACTCGATGTCCATGCCCGTTCCCGCAGTCAGGTTCACCTTGACCGACTTGGGATCAGCCTTCTGACTGGGGGGCATATTTCCAGTATCGCACAGGGAATTGCATTGGAAGGTGCCGGCCAACCGGCGTACAGACGAGGCCCCTGACCGTCACTTCTCGCTGAGACTGTCATATTGAGCGAGGGCGAACGCCCGAGTCGAAATTGAGGCGTTCATCGGGAGCCCGCTGCCGAACTCCTGCGCGCAGCGAAGGACCACAGATCGCGATACCGAACCGAAGGGAGTTGTTTCCCGACAATCAGTGGAAACATGGAAGAACTCCCTGGGACTAGTTGCGATGAAGTGAACGACCTGGGGGTCCCTCGACTCCGCAGGCCGATTCGCAGGCGACTGGGCCCGCTACGCTCGGGATGACAGGATGGAAAAGGGTCCGGAGGGCAGGGGTGGCCGTCCATACTTCGCCCGGTTTGTCCAAACCCGCTCTCATCCGGTAAAATCTAGGTTTGTCCCACTAAGTTCTTACTATTCTGGAGCATTCATGGCACGGGTATGTGATATCTGCGGCAAGGGGCCGCAATTCGGCAACACCATCAGCCACGCGCACAACACCAGCCGCCGGCGCTGGAACGTGAACTTGCGCCCGGTGCGGGCCATGGTGAATGGCGCCACCCGCAAGCTGCGCGTCTGCACTTCCTGCCTGCGCAGCGGCAAGGTGGTCAAAGCCTAAACCTCTTTTTCACCGCAGAGGACTCAGAAAAGACTGCCGAGGATTGGTAATTTCCAATTTGGTGAAGGGTCCGTATTTTGAATCGTTCAAACCTGCCTCCCCCTCTTAGTCACCCCGCCAGCCCGCTGACTGCGCCCATCCTGGGCTAAAATAGACTATCGGGCTCCGCCACCGTTCCCTGCAAAGAGGCTAGTTTTGACTGAGATTCTAGGGCGCTTGCCACCCCTGTCCCTGATGTCGGTAATTGACATCCTGCTGGTGGCGGTGCTGATTTATCAGTTTCTGGTCCTGATTCGCGGCACGCGGGCCGCGCCCATGCTGGTGGGCGTGGGCGTTGTGGCGCTCATCTTCTGGCTGGGCCGGCTGGGTGAACTGAGAACCATCAACTGGATAAATGACACCCTCCTGCCCTACGCCATCTTTGCCCTGATCGTGGTTTTTCAGGCGGAAATCCGCCATTTATTGGCCAAGCTGGGCCGCGGCTTCGTTTTTGCCAGGA
This sequence comes from Terriglobales bacterium, assembly GCA_036375915.1. GTDB lineage: Bacteria > Acidobacteriota > Terriglobia > Terriglobales > Acidobacteriaceae > JAICWP01. The sequence goes on from DASVBI010000661.1 coordinate 4,453, forward strand.
GCTCGCAGTCTGCCGCCGCCGAAGCCTATGACGACATCGTGCTGGCGGCCAACCTGTTCTCCCAGAACCAGACCGGCGCACTGATCGTGATCGAGCGGGAGATCGGGCTGCGCACCCACATCGAAAGCGGCGTGCCCCTGGATGCGCGCCTCTCCTATGACCTGCTGGCTACTATTTTTCGTCCCAGCGCTCCGCTGCACGACGGCGCCGTGATTGTGCAGAAGGACCGGGTGGCGGCGGCCGCCTGCTTTTTGCCTTTGTCTATGAACCCGGTGATTTCCAACCAACTGGGCACCCGCCATCGCGCCGCTATCGGCATTACCGAGGAAACGGATGCCATTGCCGTGGTGGTTTCCGAGGAAACAGGCGCGATCAGCCTGACCGTGGGCGGCAAGATTGAGCGCGATCTCACCGCGGAAGAATTGCGCCAGCGCCTGAGCCAACTCCTGCACCGCTACGTGCCGGCCACGGCGCTGCCCACCCCCATGACCAATGGAAGTGAACTGGAGTCTAACCCCGCAACCGCCGCCATCTCGCGGAATGCTCTTTCCTCCAAGTCTCCCGAGTCCGGGTTCAATCCCGAGGTGGAGCGCTAGACCATGGGCTTGCTGCGCCGCTACGTGTTCCACGACGCCGGTCTCAAGCTATTTTCCCTGATCATGGCTACTTGTTTGTGGGCGGCAGTGACGCAGGTTCACACCGAGGATGTTGCGTGGAAATCGAGCATAGAGCTTCACAGCTTGCCCCAGAGCCTGGTTATCAGTTCCGTGTCTCCGGCGGAAGCAAAGCTCTGGCTGAGCGGTCCCTCGCGGGTGCTCGATCATCTGGGTTCAAATGAAGTACACGTCGCCCTCGACCTCTCCGCTGCGCAACCCGGCGAGCATACTTATTCCTTGGGCAACAGCAATGTGCATGTGCCCGAAGGGGTACATGTGAAGCAGATTGAGCCCGCGCAGGTGAAGCTCGGCCTGGATATGCGCGAAACCAAGGAGATCGAAGTTCGACCCCGGGTGGTGGGTCGTCTGGCCTCCGGCTTCACAATTACCAACGTGGTCGCCGACCCTCCGCAAATCAGGGTGGTGGGCCCGGCCAAGCGAGTAGACCTGGTGGACGCCGCGGTCACAGATCCCGTAGATGCCACCGGACTCCTCAGCCAGCGCACTTTTACTGCCAACGCCTACGTTTCCGATCCGCTGGTACAGGTGGTCAATCCGGAACCTGTGCGGGTGACCGTATTCGTGGGAAAATCATCTCGGCGGCGCGATTAAGCGGCCGCGCGGCTTCCCCCGTCGCGCCTTAGAGACTCCCCACACAATACGAACCGAGGTAATTAGAAAACGTGGCAAGACAACTGTTCGGCACCGACGGCATCCGCGGCGTAGCAGGCCAGTATCCTCTGGACGAACCCACAGTCTTCGCTATTGGCCGGGCGTTGGGTCACCGCCTGCGCTCGGCGGCGCAACACCAGCGCGTGGTCATTGGCCAGGACACGCGCGAATCCAGCCAGTGGATCGCCAACACCCTTGCCGCCGGCCTGCTCAATGCCGGCATTGAGGTCAAAAGCGCGGGCGTGATCACCACGCCGGGAGTGGCTTTCCTCACCCGCACCGATGCCTTCGGCGCCGGAATTGTGATTTCCGCCTCCCACAATCCCTGGATAGATAACGGGATTAAGGTGTTCTCCGCCGACGGCTTCAAGCTGCCTGACGAACTCGAACACCAGATTGAAGCGGAAATTTTCCAGCTGCTGGGAAGCAGGGAGCGGGACAGCGCCGAAACCGCCGT
>DASVBI010000687.1:0-4435 GCA_036375915.1 Terriglobales bacterium
GTCACGGTCTGGCGCATGTGCATGGAGTAGGTGTCCATCATCCAGGCCATGATCTGCTCGTTGGTATTCATGTCGGGGGCGGGGACGTCTTTTTCCGGGCCGATGAACTCGAACAGCTCGGCGGTGTAGCGGCGGGTCATGCGCTCCAGTTCGCCCATGGACATCTTGTGAGGATCGCAGATGATGCCGCCCTTGGCCCCGCCGAAGGGGATGTTGACCACGGCGCACTTCCAGGTCATCCAGCTGGCCAGGGCGCGGACTTCGTCGAGGGTGACGTCGGGGGAGTAGCGGACGCCGCCCTTGGCCGGACCGCGGGCGATGGAGTGCTGCACGCGGAAGCCGGTGAAGACTTCCAGGTGGCCATTATCCATGGCAACAGGAATGTGCACGATGATTTCGCGGTTGGGATAGCGCAGAACCTTCCACAGGCCTTCATCGAGCTTGAGTTTTTGGGCGGCCAGATCGAAGCGCGCGGCTTGCGCCTCCCAGGGGTTGATTTCCTGTTCCAGGGCGACGGTTTTCATAAGAATTCTCCGGGGCGAAGGTCCGGAATTTTCAATGCGTCCAATCTAAAATTTCGATTCCGGCGAAACCAACAGTATATGAAGGGCGCGCCCAGGCGGCAAGCCGGGAGCTCACCAGGGAGGTGACGGCGGTACCAGAGGCGGCAACCAGGCGGGACCAGCTGCTTGCTTCGAGCCTCTAGCTACTAGCTTTGGAGCAACTCGCTGGAGAAGGTTTAGTCCGGGTTCGCGGCGATGACCAAATCTTCAGGTTTCCTACCTGATCACTTAGATGGGTCAGTCGGGTGGTTTCTGCCTGACCTTTACCGTCCCGGATTAGAAATCAGTTCCGAAGATTCCGCAGACAAAAAATACCGATTGAGCACCCTCGGCAAGCGGTCCCGCTACTGTGCCGCTGCTACCCAGGCCACTATTTGCGGTTTCTGGAGTAATAAGCCGTAGAAATGTCGGATACCGCAGACGGGGTATAGAGCGACCTACGACTCACCTCACCTACGCCAAATAAAAACTGCTTATGCAATTCATAAAAAGAATTTCTCGGCATTTTTCAAATAGCTGTCAGAAGAACTATGCGTTGGACTGTGGACGGAGTTGTTGGCTAAGTTGCGCCCCACTGGTCACGCCGCAAATTCACTCGAAGTGAATGCGGCCGGGGGAAGAAAGTGAGCGGTTGGCATGAAAAAGAGTTGGCGGGCGGTTGTGGCCATATTGGCCCTTGGATGTGCGCTTAGCCAGGGGCTAATTCCGTTGTGCTACGCACAGGAACAGGGCGCCGTGGGGCAGGAGACTCCACAAAGCATGTCGCTACGTGTGCAAGAGCTGGAGAAAGAAGTTGGCGAACTTCGCGGCGAATTGGCTTCATTGAAGCAGAGCGGGAAGGGGGATACCAGCGTTCCCGCACCGGCAACGGCTGCCGCGCCAGCAGAGAACGCCGCCAGTACAACCCCGTCAGCAACGAAATCGGTGTCTGGACCTTCCATCTCCAGCCTTTTGGGTCCTACCTCGCTGAGCGGCTTCGTGGACATGTACTACGACTACAACTCCAACCAGCCGGCATCGCGGACCAATTCGTTTCGCAGCTTCGACGGCGCCTCGAATCAGTTTGCCTTGAATCTGGTGGAGTTGGTGGTAGATAAGACACCGGAAATCACCAACAGCAGGACCGGCTACCACCTCGCCCTCGGTTTCGGACAGGCGATGAACGCGGTTAATGGCACAGATCCGGGGGGTCTGGGTTTTGATCAGTACCTGAAAGAAGCCTATTTCTCTTATCTCGCTCCGGTTGGCAAGGGTTTGCAGATAGATGCGGGGAAGTTCGTCACGCCTCACGGAGCGGAAGTCATCGAGACCAAGGACGACCTGAACTACTCGCGCGGCCTGCTTTTTTCCTACGCCATCCCGTACTACCACTACGGATTGCGCGCCAAGTACGCGTTCAGTGACAAATACTCCGTCTCCGGGTTCCTGGTGAATGGCTGGAACAACGTGGTGGACAACAACACGGGTAAGACCTACGGCGTAGGGTTTGGCTGGAACCCCACCAAGAAGATCAGCTTCACACAGAATTTCATGGCTGGTCCCGAGCAGTCCAACAACAACTCCAACTGGCGGCAGCTGTGGGACACAGTGATTACTTACTCGCCCACCAGCAAACTTTCCTTCACTCTCAACACGGATTACGGAAGGGGTGACCGCATGAAGGGAGTGGTTGACCCCGTCTTCTGGACGGGCGCGGCCGGCTACGTGAAGTATGCCTTCAATGAAAAGGATGCGGTGGTGACCCGCTACGAATACTACGACGACGCTAATGGTTTCACCACAGGCACAGCGCAGCACTTCAACGGGTTCACTGCAACCTTTCAGCGCCTGACGGCGGAACACATCCTCAGCCGCCTGGAATTCCGCCGCGATATGTCCAACGAGCCGACCTTCGTCCGGGGCAACGGCTTGCCGGCAGGCGCGCAAAACACATTAACCGCAGGTCTGGTGTTCATGTTTGACAGCCGTGAGGCGAAGTAGCGCCGGCGTGCGAGGCGCCGGCTGCGTGCGGCTATGAAGGGTTTGTTTGGCAGCGGGGGCTGCCTCTTATGTGGGTCGCAGGCTTGAACGAAATTCAAACAACCCCTTTGACCAGCGCTCAAGCTGCGCCCACACCAGGATTGAATTCGCGACGCAGGTCAGGTACCTGCGTGAAAAGAGAAAGGAGCAGTTGAATGCTTGTCATTCCAAAATCAGGAAAGAAGCTCTCACTAACCCAGAAGGTCTCGCGCTTGATCATACGTCTGCGCGATCCTGAATGGCGGCGCTACGGGAAGCTTCTGTTTGCTGGTAAAGCCATCGGTGTCGGCCTGGTTCTGCTGATCATGACCGTTGCATCCGGGCTCGTGTTTGGGCGGGTCTATGCCGCTGATGCCCCGCTTCAGGCCGCTGCTATCGTCAATCCGATCAACACAGTGTGGACGCTGGTTGCTGCCTTCCTGGTGTTCGGCATGCAAGTGGGCTTTACCATGCTCGAGGCGGGCTTCTGCCGCTCTCGTGAGACGGTGAACGTCCTCATGGAATGCATCGTGGACACCTGCCTCTGCGGGATTTTGTTTTATGCCTTTGGTTTCGCCTTCATGTTCAGCCATGGTAACGGCTTCATCGGATACCATTGGTTTTTCCTCCAGGGGGCACCGGCAACATACGAGAGCACGGGTGTTGCTTTTCTGGCTTTCTGGCTCTTCCAATTTGCGTTCGCTGACACCTGTTCCACGATCACCTCCGGCGCCATGATCGGCCGCACCGGATTTGCAGGTGACCTTCTTTATAGCGTGGCCGTTTCCGGCTTTATCTACCCCATCATCGGGCACTGGGCTTGGGGTCCGGACGGCTTCCTCGCCCTGATGGGCAGCCCGGGGCATTTCTTTCCCTCCCTGGGAACCGGCTTTCATGATTTCGCTGGATCCACGGTCGTACATACCATTGGGGGATTTATCGCCCTGGCCGGCTCCATCGTTCTGGGCCCACGCCTGGGGCGCAAGTTTAAGCGGGACGGTGGCGGCCCGATGATGCCGCATGACCTGACTATTGCAGCCTGCGGAGGCCTGCTCCTCTGGTTCGGCTGGTATGGCTTTAATCCCGGCAGCACACTCTCTGCGATGGATTTTGAGGGCATCGGTCGCGTCGCCACCAACACTACGCTCGCGGCTTGCGCAGCCGGTCTGACGGCCATGATCTACGCTTACAGGTCCAGTAAGAAATGGGATGTGAGCTTTACAGTGAACGGATTTCTGGCAGGATTGGTGGCCATCACCTGCCCCTGCTATTGGGTAAGCCCGACTGGCGCCATCCTTCTCGGAGGCGTTGCAGGTGTGACCGTTGTCGCCGGAGTTGAATTGCTGGAATGGCTGCGCATCGATGATCCCATCGGTGCAGTTCCCGTACATGGCATCTGCGGCATCTGGGGAACTCTCTCGCTGGGTCTGTTCGCCTGCGGCAAATACGGCGCGACCGGTCCAGTCACAGCCGACAACTCTGCTCCGTTGACCGGGCTGTTCTATGGCGGCGGCATGCAAGTTTTGCTGGCGCAAGCTCTTGGGAGCTTGATCATAACCACCACAACCTTCGCCGTGGCACTGGCCGTGATGTATCTGGTGGATGCCTTGAAAATCCTGCGTGTGTCTCGCGAGGGAGAACTTTACGGCTTGGATCTGCACGAGCACGGCATCTCAGCCTACCCTGAGTATGTGATTTCAGCCCTGGCTGCGCCTGCCGGAGTTGCGGCGCAGCAACAGCCTGCCCCGGCAATTCAGACGGTGGCATTCCAGGCGGTTCTGCCTGAGGTGACGAAATGACAAAACTGGAAGCGATAATTCAGCCTTCCCAATTTGAAGCAGTCAAAGAAGCTCTTTCCGAACTCGGGGTTGACG
>DASVBI010000760.1:0-11752 GCA_036375915.1 Terriglobales bacterium
CCGGCGGTTCGGCGCCCCCGGCGGCGCTCTCGCTGACCCCGCTTTTATCCGCCCCCCAAGGCATCAGCCCGGCTCTGGCCCGAATCCAAGTTGGAGCGAGGTCATGTCCAATGGCGGAAAAGGTCAAGAAGCTCAACCTGGAACGCGATTACAAGAACTACCTGTACTACCTCGACGGCGAAGGCAACGTCTGCCAGAAACTTAAGTCCGGCAAAGGTGAGGGCAAAGTGCTGGTGCCCCATGCCGTGGAGCGCGACAATCAGTATCTGTATTTCATTGACAAAGATGGCGACGTAGCCCGCTCGCGCCGCGGCAGCAAGAATCACGCCGCCTGATCTGATTTCCATGCTGGTTTTTCGCCCAGGCCGGCGTGCCCACGCCGGCAACGCCTTGCTGCAAGCGCTGCTCCCGCTGGTTCAGCAACTGGAAGAGGCAGGCGCAAGTTCGCCTGCCGAACTGCTGCTGGAAGCGCTGCTGCGCTGCGGGGAACTGGAGTGCGGGCTGGCGGATTTGGACTCGCCGCATGCCCCGCAAGCGGCGGCAGCGACCAATGCGCTGGCGCAAATGCTGCTGGGCGGCGCCTCGCGGCTTCGACCCAGCCAACCGCTCCAGCGCTTGAGCCCGGCTCGTCTGCCCGCAAAGATTACCATCTCCACTCCTGAAGGGTTTGCCTACTACGCGCTGCACCCGCTGCAGTACGCGGATTTAGCGGGCAGCCTTCGCCTGGTCTCGCGGCGCGCGGCAGTGGTGGGAATCCGCAGCATCGGCAGCACGCTGAGCGCGGTGGTAGCTGCTGCCCTGGGACGGCGCGGGGTTGAGGCGGAGCGCATAACGGTGCGCCCCGGCGGCCATCCCTTCGACCGCAAAACGGAATTCACTCGCGCTGAGCTGCGCTGGGTGGCGGCTCAACGCGCCCGCCAGGGCGAATTCCTGGTGGTGGACGAGGGCCCCGGTCTGAGCGGCTCGTCCTTCCTTTCCGTGGGCGATGCCCTGCTGCAGGCGGGGGTGCCGCGCAACAGCATCACCTTTCTTTGCGGCGCGCAGCCCGAACCTTCGCGGCTGCGGGCGCCCGATGGCGGACGGCGCTGGTCGGAATACCGCTCCTATGCCGTGCTCCCCCGGCCGGCTTTGCCCCCCGATGCGGAGCTCAACCTGGGCGGCGGCCTGTGGCGGCGCCATCTGTTCGATATTGGCTGCAATTGGCCGGGCTCCTGGGTAACCATGGAACGCGCCAAGTTCCTTTCCCGGGACGGGCGGCGGCTGTTCAAATTTGAAGGCCTGGGGCATTTTGGTGCGAAAGTCGCGGAACGCGCTGGGGCTCTGGCCGACGCGGGCTTCGCGCCCGGCTGCGAACCAGCCGGCAGCGGCTACCTCGCCTACGCAAAAGAGAACGGCCCTCCCGCCACGCGCAGCGAGCTGTGCTCTCGGCTGCTGGATCGTCTGGCGCAATATTGCGCTTTCCGCGCCTCAGCGTTCCGCGAGCCCTGGACTGCCTCGGAAGATCTGGCCGCCATGACGGCCTGGAACCTCCACGAGGAGTTTGGCGTCGCCTACGAACCCCAGGCGGCAAACCTGGAGATAAAAATTCCCGTGGTCGCCGATGGCCGCATGCAGCCCCACGAGTGGCTGCTGACGGAACGCGGAATCCTCAAGACCGACGGTGCTACCCACGGCGACGACCACTTTTTCCCCGGTTGTGCCGATATCGCCTGGGACCTGGCGGGCGCCATCGTGGAGTGGGATATGGGACAGGATGCGGCCGATTATCTGCTGCGCCGCTATGCCGAACTGAGCGGCGACTCAATCCACAACCGTCTGCCCGCGTGGTTGCAGGCCTATACCGCGTTTCGCCTCGGTTACTGCAAGATGGCGGCAGAAAGCCTCTCCGGCAGCGCGGAAGAAGAACGCCTGCTACGCGACTATCGCCGCTACCGCGCCCGAGCCTCCTCTGCCCTCTCCCAGGCCGCCGCGTGAAACGGAGAAGCTCTTCCCTCGCAATCTACGCATTCCCACAGGCGCGCCCCTGTTGGGGTTCTTAGCTGAAAATAACAAAACAATCAGAGCAGGCCGGAGGCATGCTGCTAGGACCCGAGGCAAGTCATTGTGAAATAATAAGATAAATGCCAGCTCCAGCGAATCCCATAATCCGAAGTAGCCTACCAATAATTGTAAATCGCGGCAGAAATCCGCTTTATAATCATGTAACCCTTGGTTCTACTGGGGCTTAGCTTTTCTCCCATGGCTGCGAGCGTGGCACCTGAGTTGCTTAAAACGGATAGGGACAGGTCTGCGCGGCCTTCACCACGCCCCGGACCGCCGCTCGCGTCCATGAACAAAGAGCTGCAGATCCGGTTCACCGCCGTGGTATTGGCGCTGCTGACGGTGGCGGCAGCTACCTTTGCGGTCCTCAACTTCTCCAAAGAGCGGCAACTGCAAATCCCGGTAGACGGCGTCTGGTGGGTGGAGCAGGGCGGCCAGCTGGTGGCCAAGCGGGTTGACGCCGAGGGCCCTGGCGCGCGCGCCGGCGTCAAGCAGGGCGACCGCCTGCGCGGGGTTGACGGACTCACGGTTACCAGCGTGGCCGGTCTGGAGCACCAGTTCTATCGTGTGGGGGTTTGGACCCAGGCCAAGTACCAGCTGACGCGCGGCTCCATTCCCCTGGAAACTCCGGTCATCCTGGTTCCAGCGGACAAGTCCCTCTACATCGGCCTGCGATTCATTGCCCTGTTTTATCTGGGAATCGGCATTTACGTGCTGCTGCGCCGCTGGACGGCGCCCAAGTCGCTGCACTTCTACATCTTCTGCCTGGTCTCGTTCATCCTCTATGCCTTTCACTACGTCGGCAACTGGAGCACGTTCGACACTGCCATCTACTGGGTGAACGCCGTCGCCTTGCTTCTGCAACCGGCGCTATTTCTGCACTTCACGCTGACCTTCCCGGAAAACAAGCAGTTTGTGCGCCGCCACAGCTGGATCCAGGCCCTGGTGTATCTGCCCGGGCTGGTCCTGCTGGCGCTGCACGCTGGCGCCCGCGAGTTCCTGCGCGCCAGCGAAACCCTGCGTTGGAACCTGGACCGGCTGGAAATGTCCTACCTGGCGCTGCTGTTCGCGCTGGCAGCGGCAGTGTTGTGGCATAGCTACCGCGAGGCCCGCACCACTATTCTGCGGCAGCAGATGAAATGGGTGACGCGCGGCACCATCCTGGCCATCGCGCCTTTCACGCTGTTTTACGTGATTCCCTACCTGCGCGGCGACGTGCCCACCACGCTGATGAAGGTGTCGGTGCTGTCGCTGGTGTTCCTGCCCCTCACCTTCGGCTACGCCATCTTCCGCTACCGCCTGATGGACGTGGACCTGATCTTCAAGCGCGGCGTGGCTTACACCTTGACCGCTGCCGCCATTGCCGGAGCTTACTTCGCCGTGGTGGCGGGCATTGCCGAACTGGTGCACATGCGCCTGCCCAGCACGGGCACGGTGGGCATGTTCGTGGCCATCGCGGTCACCGCTTTGCTCTTCAATCCGGTGAAGAACTGGATTCAGGCGCGACTCGACCAGGTCTTCTACCACAAGCGTTATGACTACCGCCGCACCCTGGTGGGCTTCGGCCGCGAACTGAGTTCCGAGCCCGACCTCGACAAGATGCTGAGCATGGTGGTGGACCGGTTGTCGCATACCCTGGCTGTGGACCGCATCGCCATCTTCGTGGCGGGCGGCGAGCAGCCGGAACGCTTCAGCCTGGCCAAATCGTTCCGCATCAGCCCCACCAGCGGCTTGGACCTGAGCTTCCTCAGCAAGCCGCGTCCGGAAACCGGCGCCGGCCATTTATTTTTTGAGAACACCCACCAGGCCATCCGCGAAACTCCCACCGCCCAGGAAACCATCGCCCGTCTTGACCTGAACTATTACATCCCCTGCACCTCGCAGCAGGGCACGGTGGCGGTGCTCGGCCTGGGCAAGACGGTGGACGGTGACTACCTCTCCAGCGAAGACGTGGAACTGCTGGAGACCCTCGCCGGCTATATCGGCATCGCCATCCAGAACGCCCGCCTCTACGCCTCCCTGGAGCAGAAAGCCACGGAGTACGAGCGCCTCAAGGAATTCAACGAGAACATCGTGGAATCCATCAGCGTGGGCGTGCTGGCCGTGGACCTGGAGGACCGGGTCGAATCCTGGAACTCGCAGATGGAAGTCATGTACGCCCTGCCGCGCTGGCAGGTGCTGAACCGGCCGCTCAGCGAGATTTTTCCCGCCGCCTTCATGGAGGAGTACTACCGGGTGCGGCAGAGCCCGGGCGTGCACAACCTCTACAAGTTCCGCCTGGGCACGCCTTCGGGCGAAAGCCGGGTCACCAACGTGGCCATCGCCCCGCTGGTCACTAAGAAGTTCAGCGTCATTGGCCGGCTCATCATTGTGGACGACATCACCGACCGCATCGAGCTGGAATCGCAGCTCTCGCACGCGGAAAAAATGTCGTCCATCGGCCTGCTCGCCGCCGGCGTGGCCCACGAGGTCAACACGCCCCTGGCCGTGATCTCCTCCTACGCCCAGATGCTGGCCAAACAGGTGCAGGGCGACGAGCGCAAATCCACCCTGCTGGATAAGATCACGCGCCAGACCTTCCGCGCCTCGGAAATCGTCAACAACCTGCTTAACTTCTCCCGCACCAGCAGCACGGAATTCACCCATGTGGACGTCAACAAGGTCATTCGCGACACGCTGACTCTGCTGGAGCACCAGTTTAAGACGGGGCGCGTCCAGGTGGACGCCGAGCTCGACGATCATCTGCCCGCCATCCAGGGCAACTCCGGCAAGCTGCAGCAGGTGTTCCTCAACCTGTTTCTGAACGCGAAAGACGCCATGCCCCGCGGCGGCACCCTGCGCGTGCGCACCGCGAACGGCACCGGGGTGAACGTAACCATCTCCGATACCGGCGAGGGCATCGCCCAGGAGCACATTCACCGCATTTACGATCCGTTCTTCACCACCAAGAATTCGCCGCGCGACGGCCAGCCCCGCGGCACCGGCCTGGGACTCTCCGTCACCTACGGCATCATTCAGGAACATGCCGGCAAAATCACCGTGGAAAGCCGTCCGGGGGAAGGCACCACGTTCTACCTGGAGTTCCCCCTGATTCGCAAGGCGGTCAACGCTTGACCCGAAGTTAGTTACCCGTGGCGCAGCGCCTGCTCGCTGCCTGGGAGCAAAAACTATGGCTGAAGCTGCTGTTATTTCCCGCCACGCCCTGAGCCAGCCCCGCGAGGGCTCGGCCGGCTGCGTGCTCATTATTGACGACGAGGCGGAAATCCGCGAGTCGCTGCAGACTCTGCTGGAAATGGAAGGCTACGAGGTAGAAACCGCGGTGGACGGCCAGGACGGCCTCCTCCACCTGGGCGAGCGCCCCTTCGACCTGGTGCTGCTTGACTTGGCCCTGCCCGACCGCAACGGCATGGAAGTGCTGCAGGAAATCCGCGCCCGCGACCTCCAGCTTTCGGTCATCATGATTACCGCCTACGGCACGGTGGAGAACGCCGTGGCCGCCATGCAGACCGGGGCCGCCAACTTCATCCAGAAGCCCTGGGACAACGAAAAGCTGCTGGCCGACGTGCGCGCCGCCGTCGCCCGCCGCCGCGCTGAAGAGGAAAACGTCCAGCTCAAGCGCGCCCTCAAGCAGCGCTACAACTTCGAAAACATCGTGGGCAAAAGCGAGCCCATGCTGCGCGTCTTCGACCTGGTGGCCCAGATCGCCGCCAGCCGCTCCACCGTCCTGCTGCAGGGCGAAAGCGGCACCGGCAAGGAGCTTATCGCCAAGGCCATCCACCTTAATTCCACCCGCGCCGACCGCGCCTTTGTCCCCGTCAACGCCGGCTCCATGCCCGCCGACCTGCTCGAATCCACCCTCTTCGGCCACGTCAAGGGCGCCTTCACCAGCGCCATCGCCAGCAAGAAGGGCCTGTTCGAGGTGGCCGACCACGGCACCCTCTTCCTCGACGAAATCGGCACCATGAACGTGGAGACGCAATCCAAGATCCTGCGCGTGCTCCAGGACCGCAAGTTCATGCACCTGGGCGGCGTGCACGAAATCCAGGTGGACGTGCGCATCATCGCCGCCACCAACGTGGATTTGAAGCAGCTGGTGCGCGAAGGCCGCTTCCGCGAGGACCTGTTCTACCGCCTCAACGTCATCTCCATTGACCTGCCCCCGCTGCGCCGCCGCCGCGAGGATATTCCCCTGCTGGTGGAATTCTTCCTGAAGAAATATGCCGCCGAAAATCAGCGCCCAGTGCGCGAAGTGAGCCCCGAAGCCCTGCGTCCCCTGGTCAGCTACTCCTGGCCGGGCAACGTGCGCGAACTGGAAAACGTGATTGAGCGCGCCGTGGTGCTCTCCTCCGGGCCCGTCATCGGCCCCGAACTGCTGCCTGACCACATCGCCGGGCGCGGCTCCAGCCTGCCCGTGCTCGAGCACCGGCCTGACGCTTCGCTCTTCGATATCGTCGAGGATTGCGAGCGCCGCATCATCGTGGAGATGCTGGAGAAGTGCAACTGGAATCAGACCGACGCCGCCGAGCGCTTCCGCGTGCCCCTTTCCACGCTGAATCAGAAAATCAAGCGCCTCAACATCGAAATCAAAAAGCGCATGAGAGAGTAACTTTGAACCTCTGATTTGATAGGCGCGGCTTCAGCCGCGCCCTACATGCCCCCCTTCCCCCTGTCATCCTGAGCGAGGGCGCACCGAGCACAGCGAGGCAAGCACGAACGAAGGACCTATGCACTTCCTTGCCAAAACCGCTTTCCCCTTGTCATCCTGAGCGAGGGCGCACGCCCGAGCCGAAGGACCCCTGCTCATTCGACTTCCCCGCCTCCCCTGACCTCGATCCCCCCGAAACCTGATAGCTGACATCTGCGGGCTTCAACTCCCTGATTCCCGGCCCCTGGCCTTTACCCGCCCCCAGCTACCAACTACCAGCTACCCGCCTCTGCTGCTATATTTCTGATAACGCGCAAGATGGAACTGATTTCCCCAACCGACTACGCCAAGGACCTGGTGCTGGCCATCCAGGAGTGGACCTACCTGGCGGCGCGCTCCATCGGCAACGTCTTCCGCCAGCCGCGCTATGTGGCAGACACGCTGCAGCAGGCCGACCTGATTGGCGTAGGCTCGCTGCCCATCGTGGTGCTCACCGGCTTCTTCACCGGCGGCGTGCTGGCGCTGAATGCCGCCCGCACCCTGGAGCAATACGGTTCCCTCAGCCTCACCGGCCAGCTGGTGTCCATCTCCATGGTGCGCGAGCTGGGCCCCACGCTCGCGGGCCTGATGGTGGCCGGGCGCAACGCTTCCGGCATGGCCAGCGAACTGGGCTCCATGAAGGTGACCGAGCAGATTGACGCCATGCGCGCCCTGGGCACCGACCCCTCCAAGAAGCTGGTGACGCCGCGGGTGGTGGCCACCATCATCATGCTGTTCTTTCTGACCATTATTTGCGACTTCTTCGGGCTGACCGGCGGCTTTGCCGTCTCGGCGCTGGGGCTGCACCTGGACGCGCACCAGTACTGGAGCAACGCCTACCAGAGTCTGGAATTCGGCGACGTGATAATTGGCCTGGTCAAGCCGCTGCTGTTCGGCTTTTTGGTGGCCACCATCGGCTGCTATTACGGGCTCACTTCGCGCGGCGGCACCCAGGGGGTGGGCCGCGCCACCACCCAGGCGGTGGTGGCCGCATCCATCATGATCCTGGGGGTAAACTACTTCGCCTCCCAACTGCTGCTCTATCTGCTCAAGTGAGATGCCCGCGCCTGTCGCTCCCGCCGAATCGCCCGCGCCCATAAGCGGCGCGCAGCCGCAAACGGTTATTGTTTTCCAGGACGTCTCCATCAGCTTCGAAGGCAACCCGGTTCTGGAGGGAATCTCGTTTCAGCTGGAGCGCGGCGAAACCAAGGCGCTGCTGGGCGTGGCGGGCTCGGGCAAGAGCACCATCCTGAAGCTCACCATGGGGCTGGTCAAGCCTGACCGCGGCCAGATCTGGGTGCTGGGCCAGGAGGTGAGCGCCATGAAGGAGGAGGACCTGTTCGAACTGCGCCGCAAAATCGGCATGGTCTTTCAGGAGAGCGCGCTGTTCGATTCGCTCAAGGTGCGCGACAACGTGGCCTACCGGCTGATCGAGGAGGGTGTGCCAGACGATAAAGTGCAGAAGCGGGTGGAGGAAGCACTACGATTTGTAGAACTGGAACACACGCTGAACATGCTGCCCAGCGAGCTTTCCGGGGGCATGCGACGGCGGGTAGCGATTGCCCGCGCCATCGTGGACCAGCCGGAGATCGTGCTCTACGACTCGCCCACCGGAGGGCTCGACCCGGTAACTTCCACCACCATCATCGAACTGCTGGTGAAGCAGCGCGACGTGTACCACAACAGCTCGCTGCTGGTGAGCCACCGCCTGCAGGACGCCTTCACCATGGCCACGCACTACTTCGACCGCAACCAGAACCGCATGGTGCCGGTGGACGGGGCACACATTGATACGCGCACCAGCTTTCTGGTGCTGCGCGACAGCAAAGTAATTTTCGACGGCAGCGCCCACGAACTGGCCAGCACCCGGGACGAGTACATCCGGGAATATATTTCCTGAGGAATTTGGGTGGGCGCTGCCATTCCTGTTCCTGCAACCAGCATTGGCTTCAGCCGCTGAGGTGCATCCTGTAATGCCCCAGCGGCTAAAGCCGGTTCAAGCTGCCAGCTCAAAAACAGCGCTGAAGCGCTGCGCCACCCAAAAGCATTAGTCGGCGGCTTTGGCTTTGGATAAGCGATCGGCGAAGCGTGCCAGCCGTTCCTGCATCATCTTCAGACGCTGGCGGCCTTCGGGCGTGCTCTCGACGAACTTCTCAATATTGGCAAACGCTTCCGGAACACCCATCTTCTGCCGATACTCTTTGATGAACGGCTTTACCTTGGCGTAAACGAACCACATTTCGCCGAGGGTATCGAAGGCCAGGCCGGGATGAATGGCGCCGCGCAAGGCCAGGCTGGCGGCCATGTCCCAATAAGTGAACACCTGCCGCATCCAGGCATTTTCCTGGCTTCCAAAAGACATGGCCAGATTGACGATGTCGTCCGCGCTCTTGGGCCAGAAATTGGCGACGAAGTTCCGCGCTTTGCGCATTTCGGCTTCGCGGCGGAAATCATAGAGCTGGAGAATGGTTTGAGCGTCGGCGCTGGTGGCCTTGGTCTGCTTGGGCATGAGTAGTTCCTCCTTTTGAAGTGACGGCTGAGAGTTGGAGTGACAAGCCGCGGGTCAGGGCACAGGAATTTTAACCGAACAGGTGGCCGAGAGGAAACTAGCGGGGAGGCAAGCGAAAGGGCACGGTAGAGAAG
This sequence comes from Terriglobales bacterium, assembly GCA_036375915.1. GTDB lineage: Bacteria > Acidobacteriota > Terriglobia > Terriglobales > Acidobacteriaceae > JAICWP01. The sequence continues at coordinate 9,368 of DASVBI010000760.1, forward strand.
CAGGCCCTTCGCGGCGCTCAGGATGACAATTCCCCAGTGATTGACCACCTTGGGGAGCCGTTGCGCGGCCAGAGATACCTAGCCGACTGCGGCAGGTTCGGGAGCGGCACGCTCGTAGTCGCACTCCTTGTTGGGGCAGGAGATGACGGGGCCGGCTTTTAGGGTCTTCTCCACCAGATACTCGCCGCCGCACTTGGGGCACTTCTCCGCGATGGGCCTGCTGGCGGAGGTGAACTTGCACTTGGGGTAGTTGGAGCAGCCATAGAAAGTGTTGCCCTTGCGGCGGGCGCGCTTCTCCACAATTTCGCCGGTCTTGCACTCGGGGCACTTCACGCCGATGAAGTTCTGTTTGACGTACTTGCACTCCGGGTAGCCGCTGCAAGAAGTGAACTCGCCGTAGCGTCCGTGGCGCAGCACCATGTTGCGGCCGCACTGGGGGCAGGTCTCGTCGAGCGGAATGTCGGGGACTTTTCGGCCCTGGTCGAGGCGGCGGGTGGTCTTGCACTCGGGATATCCGGTGCAGGCCATAAACTGCCCGAAACGGCCGCGCTTGAGCACCATGGTGCGGCCGCAATTCTCGCAGTATTCCTCCTGCGAGGTTTCCTGTATGTCTGCCGAATCCAAGTCGGGCAGGTCAATGGGATTTTCCTTGGTGAAGGTGCAGGTGTTGGGATCGTCCTTATCGTAGGTGCTGCAAGCGTAGAAGGAACCGTGGCGGCCCCACTTGATGACCAGGGGAGCGCCGCAGCGCTCGCACTTTTCTTCCGTAGGCTTCTCCATACGCTTGATGTTTTCCATGTGCTTTTCAGCGTATTTGAGATCCTTCTGGAATTTTTTGTAGAACTCGCGCAGGGCGTCGGTCCACTTCTCCTGACCTTCTTCGATTTCGTCCAGTTCCTCTTCCAAACGGGCGGTGTACTGGGGATCGAAGATATCCTTGAAATTTTCGACCAGCAGATCGGTGACCACCATGCCGATTTCAGTGGGCACGAACTTGCCGCCGGTTTTCTGCACGTACTGGCGCTCCTGGATGGTGCCCAGGATGGCGGCGTAGGTAGAGGGGCGGCCGATGCCGCGCTCTTCCAGTTCCTTGACCAGCGAGGCTTCGTTGTAACGGGGCGGCGGCTCAGTGAAGTGCTGCTCCGGCTTCAGTTCGCGGAGGGTCAGCGCCTGGCCGGGCTCCAATGGCGGCAGCTTGTGCTTGAGCGCCTCATCTTCCTCGTCCTTGCCTTCCTTGGATTCCTCGTACACCTTAAGGAAGCCATCGAACTTGAGCACCGAGCCGGTCACGCGGAACCAGTACTTTACGTCGCCGGCGGCGGCGTCAATGTCCACCGTGGTCTGGTCGAAGACGGCGGGATTCATCTGCGAAGCCACGAAGCGCTGCCAGATGAGCTTGTAAACCTTGTATTCGTCTTCCTGCAGATATTGCTTGATGGAGTCAGGATGACGAGCCGGGGAGGTGGGGCGGATGGCCTCGTGAGCCTCCTGCGCCGCTTTCTTGGATTTGTAGGCATTGGGCGCTTCCGGCAGATATTCGTTGCCGTACTGGGAGCCGATAAGCTCGCGCACTTCCGTAATCGCGTCTTGGGACACGCGGACGGAGTCGGTACGCATGTAGGTGATGAGGCCGACCAGGCCTTCATCGCCGAGTTCCACGCCTTCGTAGAGGCGCTGGGCCAGCATCATGGCGCGCTTGACGCTGAAGCGCAGCTTGCGCGAAGCGTCCTGCTGGAATTTGCTGGTAGTGAAGGGCGGGGCGGCGTTGCGGCGGCGCTCCTTTTTGTCCACCGAACGCACTGACCACTTGGCCTGCTCCAGGGCAGCGCGCAGCTTTTCGGCTTCTTCGCCGTTGGGAATTTCAACTTTTTCTTCGCCCTTGCCCAGGAAACGGGCGTCAAAGGCGGGCCCCTTGCTGGCGGCGAGATTGGCGTCAATGGTCCAGTACTCGACCTTCTGGAAGGCTTTGATTTCGCGCTCGCGCTCGACGATGAGGCGCAGGGCGACGGTCTGCACGCGGCCGGCGGAGAGGCCGCGGCGCACCTTGTCCCAGAGCAGAGGCGAAACCTGATAGCCGACAAGGCGGTCGAGCACGCGGCGTGCCTGCTGCGCGTCCACCAGCTTCCAGTCAATGTCGCGGGGCTGGGCAAAACCTTCCTTCACTCCGCGCTGGGTAATCTCGTTAAAGGTGACGCGGTGCACGGGGATGCCGTTCTTCTTCTTTTTGCGCGCGCCCCCCTCGCCCAGTTCTTCGGCGAGATGGGCGGCGATGGCTTCACCCTCGCGGTCCGGGTCAGGGGCCAGGTAGATGGCATCCGCGTCCTTGGCCAGCTTCTTGAGCTTGGCGAGGACTTTCTCCTTGCCGGGGATGACGATGTAATCGGT
>DASVBI010000742.1:0-14628 GCA_036375915.1 Terriglobales bacterium
ATGCTCGCTCCGCTGTTGCTGCTGGCCTTTTACGTGGTGGTACGCCTCATCTTGCGACGCCACCAGCAGCGGGGCACGGTTCTGCCGCAGTACACGCCGCCGCGCGGGCTTTCTCCGGCCGCTTTGCGCTATGTGCTGACCGGCGGCGCGGATGGTACATCGGTAGCTGCCGTGCTGGCCCGCCTGCTCACCAAGGGTGCAATCTCCGCCGCCGCGGCCGGCAGCGGCTACAGCTTTGTTCGCCAACCCGCGTACGATGCTGTCGTCTCCAAACTCCTGCCGGAGGAAGCCGCGATCGGCCAGGAACTTTTCAATCCCGCGTTCAACTTCGGCGAGGGTTCTCCCCCAACTTCAGCTTTACGTAAGGAATTCACCGCGCTTAACGTTTCTGATGCAGTGAATTCGGCTTCGGCTATGCCGCGCCGCGACGCCGAGCCTGAGACCACCGTGCCCCCGGACGCACCGATTTCGCTGGGCATTGCCGATATGCCGGCAAGCGCGTCGGCGCCCGCCGCGCAGGACCGCATCACCCTCGGCGAAGGCGACCCGCGCATTAACGTCTTTGTGGGCATGATCTACAGCCGGCTACACCCCCAGATTGAAGGCAAGTACTTCCGCTGGAATATCGGCTTTGTGTTTCTGGGAGCGCTTGCCACCTTCGTGTTTGCCCTGATGTGGGCGCTTCGCGATACCACCGACCCATTCGGGTCGGTCTTCCTGACGGTATGGATCATGGGGTTCTTACAGATCGTTGGCGCCATGGTTGCGCTCGGCATCCATTCCGCCCGCCTGCCCAGCAGTGCGACGCGCTGGCTGCTGACGGTGCTCGGCCTGGGGGTGGTGTTTGGGCTGCCGCTGCTGGTGGCGCGGGAGTTGGCCAATGAAACTTCCGGGCCCCTGGTGGCCAGCCTGCTTAGCATGATCGCGCTCAACAGTGTCTTCATCCCTCTGCTGCGCACCATGACCGCCGACGGCCGTAAGCTGCAGGACGAGATTGCCGGCTACAAAGATTTTCTTCGCGAAGTGGAGCAGGACCGGCTCGACCGCCTGGGCCGAATCGCCAATGCGCCGCCCATGGCGGAGACGCTCCCTTACGCCATCGCGCTCGGCCTGCGCGAAGCCTGGGGAGACGCGCTCGCCACCGCCTTCTCCCAGGCCACCATTGCCCGGTAACTCTTGCACCTTCAGCCGTGCAATTTCACAGAAATCTTGCGCTCTTGTGATGCGCCTCACTCCGCGACTAACATTTATTCGATAAAATTCGCCTCACTTCTTGTGCTCACTTAGGAAATTGCAGGATGCACAATTACAATTTTTATCTTGAGGTCTTATGGCGAAAATTCAGCGCGCAATTCTGAGCGTCACCGATAAAACCGGACTGGTCGAGTTCGCCCGCCGCCTGGCCGGCCTGGGCGTGGAACTTATCTCGACCGGCGGCACCGCCCGCCTGCTGCGCGACTCCGGAGTAGCTGTCAAAGACATCTCCGAGCTCACCGGCTTCCCGGAAATGCTCGATGGCCGGGTTAAAACCCTGCACCCCAAGGTACATGGCGGCATTCTGCACATGCGCGCTAAGCCCGAGCACAAGGCTGCCGTGGCCGAGCACGGCATCGCCCCCATTGACATGGTGGTGGTGAACCTCTACGCCTTCGAGAAGACCGCGGCCAAGCCCGGCGTTCCCTTCGAGGAGCTGATCGAGAACATTGATATCGGTGGGCCTTCCATGATCCGCTCGGCCGCGAAGAATTTTCACGACGTTGCGGTGGTGACCTCGCCCGCTGACTATGCCGCCATTGCCGACGAAATGTCCCGAACCGGCGGCGACCTCTCTCTGGAAACCAAGTGGCGCCTGGCGCAGAAAGCCTTTGCCACCACCGCCGCCTATGACACCGCCATCGCCTCTACCCTGGAGCGCGTTAACCTGAACGGCCGCTTCAGCCTGACCACCGAACCTTCCGGCTTTCCCCAGAACCTGCGGCTGAGTTTCCACAAAGTCATGGATTTGCGCTACGGCGAGAACCCGCACCAGAAAGCCGCCATGTACACCGACGGCTCAGGCGCGGGTGTGGCCAATGGCCGCCAACTGCAGGGTAAAGAGCTCTCCTACAACAACATAGTGGACCTGCAGGCGGCCTGGGAGTTGGCCCAGGACTTCAGCGAGACCATGTGCGCCATTATCAAGCACACCAATCCCTGTGGCGCTGCCACCGGTGCCACCCTGGTGGAAGCCTACAAACGGGCGCTCGAAGCCGACCCGGTTTCCGCCTTCGGCGGCGTCATTGGGGTGAACCGGCCCGTAGACGGGGAAACTGCTGCGGAGATGGCCAAGCTCTTCGTGGAAGCCATCGCGGCCCCCGGGTTTGAACCGGCGGCCCTGGAGAAGTTTGCGACCAAGAAGAACTTGCGCCTGGTAGAGGTGAAGCACGCGCCACAGAAATGGGTGCTGAAGAATGTCTCCGGCGGTATCCTGGTGCAGGACAATGATATTCGTCCCCTCACCGAAGCTGACCTGAAGGTGGTTACCACCCGCCAGCCCACGCCGCAAGAGAAGCGCGCGCTGCTGTTTGCCTGGAAGGTCTGCAAACATGTGAAATCAAATGCCATCCTCTACGCCCGCGACGGGCAGACGGTGGGCGTAGGGGCGGGACAGATGAGCCGGGTGGATTCCTGCAAGATAGGCGCCATGAAAGCAGTGTTGCCCCTAAAAGGCACGGTGGCGGCTTCAGATGCTTTCTTCCCATTTCCGGACGGGGTAGAGGAGATCGCAAAGGCGGGCGCAACCGCCATCATCCAACCTGGGGGTTCGGTGCGCGACCAGGAGGTGATTGAGGCCGCCAACCGGCTCGGCCTGGCCATGATCCTCACCGGCGTGCGGCACTTTAGGCACTGAAAAGACAGGCAGTTAATATCTGGCAATACCCGCGTTACCAGCTACTCTGCTATCCAGAAGGTCGTGTCCAGATGGCTGGTTGCTTCACGCGGTGCCGCTTCACCTTTCGCAACATCCTGCCGGGTTTACGGGTAAAATAGAGACGCACCCGCCGGAGTGCCTTGGCATCCAAAGTCTGTGCGCAGGCTCGGGTCGTAAGGATCTCATGAAAAAGTGTATAGCTGTTTCTGTCGTGTTTCTGCTGGTAGCTGCGGCCGCGGCCCAGCAGAAGAGCACCCCTGCATCGCAACCGCACCCGGCCCCAGCGGCCAACGAGAGCACGCCCGGCGCTCCGGCCAGCACAAACCCGTCTAAGCCGGACCGTGCCGCGGCTTATTACCACTACTCCATGGCCCATATTTACGAGGAACTGGTACAAAGCTACGGGCGCAGCGACCTGGCAAATAAGGCCATTGACGAATACCGCGCAGCCATTGCCGACGACCCCACTTCGGAATACCTGAACAACGGTCTGGCGGAGCTTTACTGGAAAACCGGCCGCATACGGGATGCTGTCCTGGAGGCCCAGGACCTGCTCAAGCGCGACCCCAGCAACCTGGCGGCGCACAAGCTGCTGGGGCGCATCTACCTGCGCTCGCTGGGTGATATGCAATCCGGCACCCAGTCGCAGAACGTGCTCAAACTGGCCATCGAGCAGTACCAGGAAATCGTCAAACTGGAACCCAACAACGTCGAGGATCACTTGCTGCTCGGCCGCCTCTACCGCCTGGACAACGACATGGTCAAGGCGGAAAGCGAGTTCAAGACCGCTATCAAGCTGCAGCCGGATTCGGAAGAGGCGCTTACCACGCTGGCATACCTGTACAACGACGAAGGCGATGCCAACCGCGCCATCCAGACCCTGAGCTCGATTCCGGAGAGCGCTCGCTCCGCCAAGCTTTACTCGGCGCTGGGCTACACCTATGAGGAGCAGAAAGACTACAAGAACGCGATTAGCGCGTACCGCAAAGCCGTCGCGCTCGATCACGATAATCTTGACGCCATGCGCGGGCTGGCCCAGAACCTGCTCAATGACAGCCAACTGGATGCCGCTCTCTCAGAGTACAAGGCCATCGCCGACGCCAACCCGGAAGATCCGCAGACCTACGTCAATATGTCCGAAATTTACCGCCGGACGGGCCACTTCGATGACGCACTGCAAAGTTTGCAGAAGGCATCCTCGTTGGTGCAGGACGCGGTGGAGGTGCCCTATCGTACGGCGGTGATCTACGAGATTCAGGGCCGCTATGAGGACGCCACGCAGATTCTGCAGGATCTGCTCAAGAAAACCGAAAAGCCGGAGGGGAATTACAGCAGTGGAGAGCGCAACAATCGCGCCATCTTCCTGGAACGGCTGGGGAGCGTTTACCGCGATCAGAACAATGTTCCTGTAGCCATTGAGACTTTCCGCAAGATGCTGCCCCTGGGCGACGACAACGCCAAGCGCGCCTACCAGGAGATGATTGACACGTACCGCGACGCCAAGCAGTGGCAACAGGCCACGGCTGTCGCTAAGGAGGCTTCCACCCGCCTGCCGAAGGACCGCGATCTGCGGCTGGTTTTCGATTCTCAACTGGCCGACCAGGGTCAGGCCGACAAGGCTCTGGCTGATGTGCGCTCCATGCTGAAGGGGACGCCCGCCGACCGTGAGGTTTATATCGCGCTGGCGCAGATGTACAGTCGCCTGAAGCGCTGGCCCGATGCCGAACAGGCCATCGAGAAGGCTTCCCAGCTTTCCTCCAAGCCGGAGGATAAGGAGTACGCACTCTTCCTCCACGGCTCTATTTATGAGCGCCAGAAGAAATACGACCAGGCGGAGCAGCTTTTCCGGCAGGTACTGGCCATGGATTCGCAGAACGCCATGACCCTGAACTACCTTGGCTATATGATGGCGGACCATAGCACTCATGTGGAAGAAGCCCTGGGTTATATCAAGCGGGCCGTCCAACTCGATCCGGCCAACGGCGCTTACCTGGACTCGCTGGGCTGGGCCTACTTCAAGCTGGGCAATTACGATATGGCCGAAGAGCAGCTGCGCAAGGCCTCCGAGCACATGGCCAGCGATCCTACCGTGCAGGAACACCTGGGCGATCTGTACCTGAAGACCGGGCACCTGAAACAGGCTGCCGCCCACTGGGAACGCGCCCTGGAAGAGTGGGCCAAGACCGTACCCGCCGAGGTGGACCAGGATAGCGTGGCTAAGACGCAGAAGAAGCTGGATGAGGCCAAGGTCAAGCTGGCCCGCGAAAGCGCTATGGGACAGCAGCAGAAGTAATTGACGATTGCAGATTGCAGATTGAAAACCTGATCGGCAACCGTCAACCTTGTCAGCCGACGAGTTAAGGGGCCGTGCCTGTCATGGTCCCTTTTATTTTTGCGGCAGCAACGGTTATTTGATGGTTTTCATTCGTCACCGAGAATCTTCCATCGTCAATCCCTCCGGTGCTCCGTCGTGTTCTTTGTGGTGAAATGGTTCCATGCTGGCTGACTACGCGGTGCGGGCGGAGGATTCACGGGGCAGACGTCACCCGGAGCCGCCGCATCCTTACCGCAATCCCTTCCAGCGCGACCGCGACCGTGTCATCCACTCCCGCGCCTTTCGCCGCCTGGAAGCAAAGACACAGGTATTCACGCGCCGTTTTTCCGACCACTTCCGCAACCGCCTGACCCACACCATTGAAGTGGCGCAGGTTTCCCGCACCATTGCCGCCCAGTTGGGGCTCAACGTGGATTTGGTGGAGGCGCTGGCTCTGGTGCATGACATCGGCCATCCGCCCTTCGGCCATGCCGGGGAGAAGGCGCTGGATGCCGCCATGCGGGCCCAAGGCGACTTCTTCGACCACAACCTGCACGCCCTGCGCATTGTCGAGGATTTCGAGCAGCGCTATGCCGCCTTCCGCGGCCTGAACCTGACCTTTGAGGTGCGGGAAGGCATCATCAAGCACTCGCGCGATTACAGTCCGGCGGAATTTCCCCAGCTCCGCGAGTACCTTCTGGACCAGAAGCCGCCGCTGGAAGCCCAGCTTATTGACCTTACCGATGAGATTGCCTATGACACCGCCGACCTCGACGACGGCTACGAGGCGCACATCCTTTCCCTGGAGCAGATTCGCGCCGGTGTGCCGGTGTTCGAGTTCTTCTATCGTGAGGTCGAACAAACCTATCCTGATGCCCCCGACAAGTTAAAGTTCAACGAGGCGCTCAAGGGCATGCTCAACCGACTGGTAACCGACCTGATCAGCAATACCAGCCGCCGGCTGCACAATGCCGGCATCTCGACCCTCGAAATGGTGCGTGGGCATGCCCAGCGTCTGGCGGCTTTCAGCCCGCAAGTGGACGGCGAGCGGCGCCAGGCAAAGGAGTTCCTATATCAAAACCTTTACTATAGCCCTGATCTGGAGCCGGAAAAAGCAGACGCTGAGCGCGTAGTCGGCGACCTATTCGACTACTGGATGCGCAATCCCTCCGCTCTTCCCGGCAATTACCGCGAAAAGGCCGCCTGCGAGCCCCTGCAGCGCGTGGTCTGCGACTACATCGCGGGCATGACCGACCCCTACATCCTGCAACAGCACGAAAAATTCTGCCGCTAAGGCCGCCTGCGCGGCGCAAAATGGGCTTGCATTGACGGGGTGCATCCGCCGCCTTAGGATGGCGCTGGGAGGCGGCTGAGGTGCTCGGCGAGACGGTTTCTCACTACCGCATCCTGGAAAAGCTCGGCGGCGGCGGCATGGGCGTGGTTTACAAGGCCGAGGACAAACTCCTCGGCCGCATGGTCGCGCTGAAGTTCCTGCCCGAGGAACTGGCCCGCGACCCGCAAGCTCTGGAGCGGTTTCAGCGGGAAGCGCGCGCCGCCTCCGCCCTCGACCATCCCAACATCTGTACCATTTACGAAATCGGCGAGCACGCCGGCCAGCCCTTTATCGCCATGCAATACCTGCAGGGCTGCACTCTGGCCCACCTGGTGCTGGGGCGGCCAATGAAGACTACGGCGCTGGTCGAACTCGGCATTCAGATTGCGGACGCTCTGGAGGCCGCGCACACCCAGGGCATCATCCATCGCGATATCAAGCCGGCAAATATTTTTGTTACCGAGCGTGGCCAGGCGAAAATTCTCGATTTTGGCCTGGCCAAACTGGCGGTACCCCGGCGAACCGTGGCCGAGGCCGTGGCCGCCGCCACGGTGGGCACCACCGACGAAATGCTGACCAGCCCCGGCACAGCGGTTGGAACCGTGGCTTACATGTCGCCCGAGCAGGCGCGGGGCGAAGAACTGGACGCGCGCACCGACCTGTTCTCCTTCGGCGCCGTGCTTTACGAAATGGCCACTGGCACCTTGCCCTTCCGGGGCCACACTTCAGCCGTTATCTTCGACGCCATTCTCAACCGCGTTCCCACCGATCCGCTGCGCTTGAATCCCGATGTGCCGCCGCAGCTCGACGAAATCATCACCAAGGCGCTGGAAAAGGACCGGCGGTTGCGCTACCAAACCGCTTCCGACCTGCGCGCCGACCTCGCCCGCTTGAAGCGCGACACGGAATCGGGACACGCTCTGCAGGCCGGCCAGGCCTCGCAGACCGCCTCAGCCGGCGAGCCGGTGCCGGCGGAGACTCCAGGGCCGCGCCCGGCCTCAGCGGCCTCACCTGCTTTCCCCGGCAAGGTTCCAGTGATGGCCCGGGGAAAATGGCTGATAGTTGCGGTGGCTGCCATCGCGCTGGCGGTCTTCGCCGCAGACAGCTTGTGGATGGCGCGCCGCCGGGCGGCACTTGAGCCGGCGGCCAACCCCCATAAGGTCCTGGCCGTCCTCTACTTTTCCAACCTATCGCAGGATCCGTCGCTCAACTGGCTGGATGGCGGACTCACCGACATGCTGACCACCAACCTGGCGCAGGTAAAGGGCCTGGAGGTGCTTTCCACGGACCGGGTGCTGGGCGCGGTAAAGCGGGTGAGCGCAGGCAACGGCACACTCGACCCGGCGCAGGCGCAGAGCGTGGCTCACGATGCCGGCGCTCAAGCCTACATCACCGGCGCCCTGCTCAAGATAGGGCCCACTCAATTGCGTCTGGATTTGCGGGTGCAGGACACAGCCACTGGCCAGATCCTGTACTCCGATAAGCTCGAGGGCCAGGACCTGCAGAGCATCTTCGGCTTGGTGGACCGGCTCACCGACCGGATCGCGCGCAATCTTCTTCCCGCCGAGAAGCTGCCGGCGAAAGCTCCGGAAATCGAGCAGGCCGCCACCTCCAATGTGGAAGCCTATCGTCATTACCAGATGGGAGTGGACTATGGCCGCCGCTTCCTGGTGGCGGATGCCATCCGAGAACTCAAGGAGGCGGTGGGGCTCGACCCCCAGTTCGCCCTGGCATACATGTCCCTGGCCTCGCGATACGAGTTTGAAGACGACCTGCGCCAGGCCGACGAAATCCAGAAGAAGCTCGACGGCATGCAGTCCCGCCTGCCGCGTTACGAGCAGATGGTGTACCAGTCGCGCAAGGCACGGCAGAGCGGCGACCCCGAGGCGCTTATCTCTTCCCTGCAAAAACTGGTAGCAGAGTTCCCGCACGATATTGAGAGCCGCGGTATGTTGGCACAAACTCTGACGGGCAGCGACCGGGCTCAGGAGTCGTTACGCCTGTTGCGCGAGGGCTTGGAACTCGACCCCAGAGCCGAGACTCTGCTGAATGTGGAGAGCTACACCTTGGCGATTTCCGGAGACTTGGCTGCTGCGCTGCAGGACAATGACCGCTATGCCGCGCTGCGGCCCACCGATCCCAACCCGCTGGATAGCCGCGGCGACCTGCTGTTTATCGGCGGCCGGCATGATGAAGCGGTAGCCGCCTACCGCAAGGTGCTGGAAATCCGGCCTGATTTCTCCGGCTACGTGGACTACCTCAAGCTGGCCATCGTCTATGCCGACCAGAAAAAGTTCGATATGGCCGGGGCCGCGCTGGACAACTTCGCAGAGCACGCCTCACCTCTCCACAAGCTGTACCTGCCGGCGATCAGCGCACAACTGCAGTTGGCGCACGGGGACTTTGAGGGCGCGCTGGAGAGCTACGGCAAGGCGATTAAGCAGTTGGCGCGCGCAGGCGAGAAGCGCAGCGCCGGGACGTTGCTGTTGAACTACGCTTCCCTCGCAGTGATGCTCCACAAGGCTCCTGCCGCCCTTATTTTTGCCCGGCAACAGGCCATGGACGGCGAGGAGGCCGCAAGTGTGGCGTTTCTTCAGGCGGTTCTGGGCAATGCGGCAGCAGAGGCGGATGCCCTGCGCCGGCATGCCGCCACTCATCCCTGGGAGAGCCCGCGCAGCCTCGAGTTCCGCCGCGCTCTGATCGCCGCCTCAGTCGCCGATTTGCGGGGCGACGGGCAAGCGGCGGTAAAGAGCCTTGCCGGATTCCCCAACTATCTCAACTCCGGCGTGCTTTATACGCGAGGGACGGCCCATCTACTGACCGGCGAGTACGCAGCCGCCGAGCGCGAATTTCGCCTTGCTGTTGTGGTGGAACGCAACCTCGCCAACTACAGATTGGTTCTGCAGCGCCTGCCCGCATTCCCCATCCTGGCACATCGCTCTCTGGGAGAGCTTCACCAGCGCACCGGCAACAAGGAGTTGGCTATCAACGAATACCAGGAGTTCCTTTCCTACTTTGAAAATTCCCGCACCCGCTTGCCCGCGGTAGCGGAAACCCGCCAGGCGCTCCACCGCCTGATGCAGCCGGGCACTTCCTGATGGCCCTGCCCTGCTTCACGTCCGGTCATCGCCGCGCCAGGCTGAATGCGCGAAGTCAGTAATTTATGCCCCGCTATATTGCCTTTCTGCGCGCCATTAATGTCAGCACTCACATCGTGAGCATGGAGCGTCTGCGCGCGTTATTTGCCTCACTCAAGCTGCAGGAAGTGGAAACGTTCATCAACAGCGGCAACGTGATTTTCCGGTCCACCGCCAAGCCGGGAGCCTTGGAGAAGAAGATTGAAGCCTGCCTCCGCCAGACCCTGGGATACGAAGTGGCCACATTCCTGCGCACCGATGCCGAGCTGGCTGAGATCGCCGGGCAGAAGCCATTTTCGGAAAGCGCCATAGACTGCGCCGGGGCTTATTGTGTTGGATTCCTCACTGAACCTCTGCCTGCGCCGGCGGAGAAAAAACTGATGGCCTTCCGGAACGACATTGACGACCTGCAGGTGCGCGGACGAGAAATTTACTGGCTGTGCAGAAAGAAGCAGAGTGAATCTGTTCTTTCCAATGCCGCCCTGGAGAAAGCGCTGGGCCTGCGCTGCACTTTGCGGGGCATGAACACGGTGCGGCGCCTTGCGGCCAAATATCCGGCTGCCGCAAAGTGAAACCGAATCAGGGCGAGGTTGCCTCTGCCGCCCCAAAATACTGGTCCAAGGGAATTTCAAAGAACATCAAGTCGCTCCCCTGGCTGTTATGTAGCCTGGTGAACAGGATATGTGTGCCGGCCAGACTGGCAAGCCCCTGCACATCGAAGAACAGAAACCCGGAACGGGTGTTGTGCGGCTCTACGGCTTTGGCGGCAAATTGGGCGCTCTGGATTGCGTCCATGGTCTTGGGGCTTACGGTGCCCTTCACCTTGCGCCGCGGAATCGGCAAGGGGACAGTGCGCCCGACGTTGGCCTGGGGGTTGGCGAGGCGGCGATAAATATCATCCGAACTGGCGGGCGAAAGCTTGTCGCGCTCGCCGGTGATGAACTGAATCTGCATGTCGGTGAGCGAGATGGGCTGGTCGCCATTGTTGGTGATTACCAGCAGCACCGGCAGCAGCCCATGGGAGCGTAGATCCACTGGAAAAATCTTTTGCTTTTCCACCGTGCCGTAGGGCTCGACCGCGATAATCACGTGTTCATTAACGTGCTCTTCGTGCGCGGGGTAGGTCTGGGCCGGTTTGATCGCAGGCGCTTTGTAGTCCTTGGAGGCAAGCGCCGGAACGGAAAATAACACCAGGGCCAGGGCGGGTAACAAGGCACCACCGGGAAGCGAAGCTTTCATGCCCTGATTATCCGCCGCAATGCGGGGCGGACACAACGTGTGGCCGACTTTCGCGAGGAAACGGTGCGTCTGGTTTTCGGCGCTGCGGTGCAGGTGCTCTAATGTGCGAAAAGGAGAGTGGGCATGAAGCGAGACGCGGGCAACACCAGAATTGCCACCAAGGCTGTATGGGCGGGAGAGGAACAGACGTTGCTGCAGGGGGCAACCCAGGTGCCAATTGTGCAGAGCGTGGCGTTCGGCTACCAGGACCTTGATAACTGGCAGCAGGTGGCGCTCGGGCAGAAGCCGGGCCACATCTACAGCCGCAACACCAATCCCACGGTGGCGGCCCGGGAAGAAAAAGTGCGCGTTCTGGAGGGCGCGGAAGCGGCTACCAGCACGGCCAGCGGCATGGCAGCCATCAGCAATACTCTCTTCAGCCTGCTGCGGCCCGGGGACCGCATCGTTACGGTCAAAGATACTTACGGGGGCACCAATCAGCTGTTCCGCGAATTCCTGCCCCAGATCAATGTCAGCTCCTGCCTTTGCGATACAACGGACTTCGACGCTATCGAGGCGGAGATCGCGCGCGGCTGCAAGCTGCTCTACCTGGAGACGCCCACTAACCCCACGCTCAAGGTAATTGATATCGAGCGCCTGGCGCGCAGGGGACACCAAGTGGGTGCGGTGGTGATCACCGACAATACCTTCGCCACCCCCATCAACCAGCATCCGCTGCAGCTTGGCTCCGACTTGGTGATCCACAGTGCCAGCAAATATCTCGGTGGGCACGGCGATGCCCTGGGCGGCATCGTTTGCGGGCGCCGCGAGTTGGTCCAGCCCATTTTCCATTACCGCGAAATCACCGGTGCTGCCCTCGACCCGTTCGCTGCCTACCTCCTGCTACGAGGGCTGAAAACCCTGTCCCTGCGCGTAGAGCGCCAGAACGCCAGCGCCATCAAGATCGCGCGCTTTTTGGAAATGCATCCGGCGGTGACTCAGGTCTTCTATCCTGGCCTGAAATCCCATCCGCAACACGAAATTGCCATGAAGCAGATGCCGGGCGGCTTTGGCGGCATGCTCAGCTTCGTTCTCCGCGGCGGCTATAAGCAGGTGAAGAAATTCCTTCCCCAACTGAGGTTTGCCCATCGCGCCGCCAACCTGGGCGCGGTGGAAACCATTGTTGGTCCGCCGGCCACAACCAGCCATGTGGAAGTCAGCGCTGCCGACCGCGCCGCCATGGGCATTCCTGAGGCGCTGGTCCGTTACTCGGTGGGCATCGAAGACGTGGAGGACCTTATTGCCGACCTCGGCCAGGCGCTGGCGTTTGCTTCCGCCTGATGCCGCCTCAGTATTCCTACACTACAATGGCCCAGACCCATGTATTTCCTCTACACCTTGGGCCTGGCGCTCTGGCTGCTGCTGGGAACACCGGTATGGCTGCTGCAGATGCTGCGCCATGGCAAACATCGCGCCGGCCTGCGGGCGCGACTGGGAAACGTCCCAGAACAGTTGCGCCGGCACCGCGCGCCCATCTTCTGGGTGCATGCGGTTTCCGTAGGCGAGGTGCTCGCGGTCAGCGGCCTGGTGGCTCAACTGCGAGAGCGCCATCCGCGAGCCCGCGTGGTGGTCTCCACGGTGACTGATGCCGGCCAGAAGCTGGCCCGCCAGCGCTTTGGCACGGAGAACGTTTTTTATTTTCCCGTCGATTTTGCCTTTGCCGTGCGCCCCTATCTGCAGGCATTAAAACCGCGACTTGTCGTGATCGCGGAGACCGAGTTCTGGCCCAACTTCTTGCGGCTGGCGCACCAGGCCGGCGCCCGCGTGGCAGTGGTGAACGCACGCATCTCTGACCGCTCCTTCCCCGGTTACCGGCGGCTGCGGCGATGGCTGGCGCGGGTGTTGCAGAATGTTGACCTGCTGCTGGCGCAGACCATCCAGGACCGGGAGCGGTTGCTGGCCATTGGCGCACCGGCCGAGCGCGCTCGCGTGGCCGGCAATCTGAAGTTCGACGCCACCCCGCCTCAATCCCCGGCCATTGTGCAGCAACTGCAGTCGGCGATTGCTCTGGCGGAGGCCAGCCCCGTGCTCGTCGCCGGCAGCACCATGGAGGGTGAAGAACCCTTGCTGCTGCGCGCCTTCGAAACCGTGCTCGCCCGCCATCCACGCGCGGTCATGATCCTGGCGCCACGCCATCCTGAGCGCTTCAACCACGTCGCCAACATGATTTCAGACCTGGGAATTCGCTTCTGGCGGCGCTCCGAGTGGCAGCCCTCGCGCTCCATCGCCGGACGCGTGTTCCTGCTGGACAGCATCGGCGAACTGGCCTCGCTCTATGCTCTGGCAACGGTGGCCTTCGTGGGGGGCAGCCTGGTGGAACGCGGTGGGCACAATATCCTGGAGGCTGCCCAGTACGGCGTTCCTGTGCTGGTGGGCCCACACACGGAAAATTTTCGCGACATCGTGAACCTGTTCCTCGAGGCGGGAGCGGCGCGCATGGTCGGCCCCGCCGAACTGCCGCTGGTGCTCAGGGAGTTGGTGGAAAACGAGGCCGAACGCAAGCTGATGGGGGTGCGGGCGCTGGAAACCTTGCAGGCTCACCGCGGGGCGACCGAGCGCACCTTGCGGGCGCTGGAGGAACTGCTGAGCGACACCAGCCCTGGCGGTCAGGGAGACGTAGCCAGTTACGCCTCTACCGGTGACCAGCCGTGAGCCCGCTTTCGGCGCTATTCGGAGCGGGCGTGCGGGCACGCAACGCCCTTTACGACCGCGGTGCGCTGCGGGCGCGGCGCTTGCGGGGCCCGACCATCAGCGTAGGCAACTTATCGGTGGGCGGCGCCGGCAAGACTCCCTTCGTCATTATGCTCGGTCAGCAACTGCAGGCCCGCGGGATACAGTTCGACGTGCTCTCCCGCGGCTATGGCCGGTCCTCGCGGGGCGTGGCTTTTGTTGACCCGCAAGGCCTAGCGCGCGACTTTGGCGATGAACCGCTGCTCATCGCCCGCCGCCTGGGTGTCCCGGTAGTGGTGGGCGAGGACCGCTACGCCGCCGGCCTAGCCGCGGAACAGAAGTTTGGCGTGCGCATGCACCTGTTGGACGACGGCTTCCAGCACCGCGCCCTGGCGCGCGATTTCGATATCGTGCTGGTCACCGGTGACGACCTTCACGACCGCCTGCTGCCGGCCGGCCGCTTGCGCGAGCCACTCGCTTCCGTTCGTCGCGCGGACGCGCTAGTGCTCTCCTCCGGGGTAAAACCTGGCGATCTGCCGCTGCTGGGGCAACGGTTGGTCTGGCGGACAAAACGCGACATCGTGCTGCGCGACCCGCCGCCAACTCCTGTGGCCTTCTGCGCCATCGCTCGCCCCAAGCAGTTTTTCCTGCAATTGCGCTTTGCCGGCTGCGAGCCAGCAGCGGAGGCGGCCTATCGCGATCACCACGCCTACACAGAAAACGACATTCGCGACCTGTTGCAATTGCGCGAGCGCTGCCAGGCAGGCGGGTTTATCACAACCGAGAAGGATGCCATCAACCTGGGCGGCCTGGCTGCACGCCTGCAGCCTCTGTGCGTGGTGCCGGTCAAAATGGAACTGGTGGACGCGGAGGCCGCGCTCGATGGCATGCTGGCCAGCATCGCCCAGCGGCGCGCCGGCGGCTCGACCTCGTGAATCAGGGTTCTCTACGCAAGTTAGGGGCACTGAGGAAGCCCGGGGTAGCA
>DASVBI010000750.1:0-7982 GCA_036375915.1 Terriglobales bacterium
TGAAGACCACACTGCGGTCGCCCGCGGCGCCGAAGCCACCCAGTCCACGTCCCCGGTAAAATTCTCCTTGCAGCTTAAACAGCGATCCCAGCGGAATCGTCCAATCCGCTGTTCCTGCCCAACTGTCTACCTTGCGTCCAAAACCCCAGTTTTGCCGTCCGTAATAGCCGCCTGCGCCCAAGCTCATATCTTGCCCGAAAACCTTGGCCGTCCACGCCATCCGCGTGCCATACCCCGGCTGCCGCGAAGATTCCCCCGCCTGTGCCCCCCGGTAGAAGGTCCCGCTTGGCGGTTCGCCACTCACGGAATCAAGGACTCCCGCTGACAGGGAGATGTTCGAGGAGTCCGACAGTGCAAGCCTGCGCTCCACTCGCAACTGTGGTACCCACGTCCACAGGTTGCCCATGTACGCCAGGGCAGGCGTCGCCAGGGTTGCGACGGAAGTGGGGGAAAATGGCGAAAATAGGGGCGCATCCTGCCCGCCCACCAATGACGTGTTGGTCCAATCCAGTCTCACCGTCCCGGTTCGCAGGCGCGCCAGTCCAAACATCGCTCCATTCGGTGTGTTAGGAAATCCCCCGGCAAAATCGAACTGTACGTCTCCCCGAATGTGTGCTCCCTGCCAATCTGGCCCCATTACCGACAATCCCAGCTGTGACTGGCGGAAGGTCGCTCCCGTGCTTCCATGCGTCTGGCCGGCCGGCGTTTCCTCGGCCACGGAAGGCAGATCCACGTTGTTTACCGTGCCGAAGTTGCTGAACAGATTGAACACCGCGATCCCGGACAGTCGCGCCCGATAGCGGGAGGCGCTTTCCACCTTGGTCTGGTATTGCTCAGCCAGTTCGCCGGTGAGCAGCCGGTACTCCTCTTCCAACTTACCCATTCTGTTCTGAGGGGAATTCTGACCAGCGGAATCGTTTGCAGACGAAGGGCTTGCAGGCGTGCTCTCTTGAACAACCGAGACTGCAGAATCAGGTTCAACGGCGGCGCTCGGCCCGGCCGCTTGCGGATGTTGCGCCGCTTGCGGATGTTGCGCCACATCAGCCTCAAGTTCACGGCGCAACGCCAGCGTCTCCTGCCGGTACTGCTCTGCTTCTTTGTGTACCTCTGCAACCGCGGCGCGCAGCTCAAGCACCTGCTGCTGGAGTTGTTTCACCGCCTGGGTCAGAGCAGTGTTGTCAGCTTCCGCGGACGTGGAGGGGGTCTGGGCCCAACTCCCGCCCGTGAAGACCATAATCGCGACGAGGCCCGCTATCCATCTCAAACCTGTTCTCAGCGGCATGCTGGTAGCTCCGGGTACGCTGATTAGTTCCTGCACAATCATCTTGCGGCTTGGAAGCAGTTCCTCACGCCTTGCTTTGCAGGTGCCGCGAGGTTATTGCCATGGATTCTCTTTATTGTGTTGCAACCCTGGCATTGCCTGGCGTCGCCTGGGAACTCCTGGTGCGCGGAAGAAAGACTACAAAGGCGCTCCCCTCCTGCGATGTGCGCTGTAGCTGCACGTCTCCGCCGTGGTCTTGCACGATTTTTTGCACGATCGTAAGTCCAAGCCCGGTTCCATTTTCTTTGCCCTGGCTGAAGAAAGGTTCAAAGATTCGCTCGCGGATCGCGTCCGGAATGCCGTGCCCGTTATCGGCAATGCTGATTTCCAGGCCGGAGGGGGTCTCATCAATGGTGATCTCGACCTTGCCGCCTTGTGCCGGCAGCGATTCGCAGGCGTTACGTACCAGGTTCTGGAAGGCACGCTCCAGCTTCTTAGGTTCAAAGATTCCGTCGCTACTGCCGTTGCACTTCACCCGCACGTCAATATGGTGGAAACCGGGGTGTGCCTGCACGGATTGCACGGCTCGATGCACGGTCTCCTCCACCGACGCCGGCGACAGGCGAAGCGATTCACGACTGCGGGAGAACTCCAACAACGAATCGAGCAGATCGGTCATCTGGTTAACCCCGACGCGCACCTCATTGTAGAGTTCCTCGCGCTCCGCGCTGTTGCGGTTGTTCGCGCTTAGAAATTCGGCATTGGCCATAATCGCAGCCAGCGCGTGCCGCAGGTCATGCGAAATTGAGCTTGCCATCCGCCCGATCGTAGCCAGTCTCTCTGAGTCCAGCAGTTGCTGTTGAATAGCATGCAGGCTGCTGCGCATGCGCCCAAATGCCGCCCTCACTTCAGCCACTTCATCGCTGCCACCACTGGCCAACGGATAAGAGAAATCACCTTTCGCCAGAGCCCGCACGCCGGCAACCAGGTCCCCCAGGGGGCGGGTGAAAGTGTAGGAAATGATGTACACCATGGCTGCGCCCGCGAGCACGGCTACCAAACCCACTCCCAGCAGGCTGGAATCCAGCCTGCCGAGAAAGGCGGTCGCCTGGTCCAGAGATTTGAGCACGCTCAAGCGGACCGGGGGTCCGGAGTCGCGCGCCAGTTCTACCGAGGCAACGAGAAAGCGTTCTCCACCCAGTTGCACTTCGTCCAGGCCCATCCTGCCCGCCGACTGCGCAGGCTGTCGCAGCAGCTCCGTCTCCTGAGGAGCGGAAAGCGTGCTGCGCACCACCTCGTTGCCGTAACGGAAGGCCACTTGGCTGGCCGCTATCTGGCTGATTTCGCGCAGCACTGCATCGTCAATCTCGTAGCCGATCGCGAGAAATCCAAGTAAGCGGTTATGGGCGGCGGTTCCGAAGTAGATCGGCTGCACTGACACCTCGTAGAGGTGATTGCTCCCATACCACCAGTGGTTGGAGTGGTCTTCCGTCTGGGACCGCTGCAGGGCCTGCTGCGCTTGCTCGCGCGTCAATCCCGGACCGGCGGCCTGCAGGGCCATGATTTTGTTGGCCGGATCGCTCAGAACCAGCAGGTCCGCTTCCGCTAATCTCCACACGTCTTGCGACGCGTCCTGGATCGTGGCCGCGTCCGGGGCGGTCATCAGGGCACGCAGGGTGGGCATGTCAGCCAAGAGCCGGGCCGTCCGATCCAGGCCCAACTCTCTCTGGCGTTCCAGGTTCTGAAATGTGGAAAGTGAGTTGTGCAGGTCCTCTGAGATCTGTCCCCGAACTTGCCTGCCCATGATTCGCCGCGCCACCAGCAAGCTGGCCGAGGTCAGCCCCACCGAGACCAGCACCAGAGAAAGTAGCAGCTTGCTCCGTAGGCGCATTTTTATCATGACAGGCGACCGCGGCTGTCAGGGTACAAACCGGTAGCCGGCACCATGCACTGTGCGGAAATGCACCGGGTTCGTCGAGTCTTTTTCCAGTTTCTGACGCAGTTTCAGCAGATGATTGTCCACAGTCCGGGTTGTGGGGTAGTGCTGATAACCCCACACTTCATTGAGCAGTTCTTCTCGCGAGATCACCCGTTCCGGATTCTGCACCATGAACTTCAGCATCTTGAATTCCTGGCTGGTCAGCGGAATCGACTGCCCTGCCCGGGTGACTTGCATACGCGAAAAATCCACTGATATATCCGAAAACTGGAAGAACTCGCTGGGAACGGGGCGCGCGGTGTGCCGGATTCCGGCCCGTACCCGGGCCAGCAGCTCTCTGGGGCTGAATGGCTTGGTGACGTAATCATCGGCGCCCAGCTCCAGCAACAAAACCTTGTCCGTCACGTCAGCCGCAGCGCTCAGAATGATGACGGGAATCGAGGGAAACCGCTGCTTCATTTCCCGGCACACATCTCGCCCAGGCATGCCCGGAAGGCGGAGATCGAGGATCACCGCGGTGGTTGCGTTAGCGTGCAGAGCGGCAACGCCGGACGGGCCGTCAGATACTAATTCAACCGTAAATCCTTCCGCTTCAAACAGGCGCTTCAGAGCCCGCTGCACACCCGGATCATCCTCGACTACCAGAATGCGGTCCATGTTTCCTGTAGGTATTCGTGTTGGGTACTCCCACCTCTGTCCAGCCGGTCCCGGAAGACACCTCTGGGTGGAGGTAACGCCAAGCGTATCCCCAGGCCTGCTTGTCCGTGCTGGTTGTCGGTTTGAATGCAGGACTCGACAACTCCACTGAGTGGCTTTGACACCTTCCCGTTACATACAACGCATTTTTATCCCACTTTCATCCCTGAACCTGCATTTGTCTCCAAAAATTTGCAAAATTTTTACAAAATCCTGACAAATAGCCGCCTCGCCTTGGTTACCGTTGCCCCGATCCCTGGGAATCGCGACGATGAGCTTCTTGGACACTCCCAAATACCACCAGTACGTGCAGGGGCGTTCGCGCCAGACGCATTGCCGAAACGGCCATCCCCTCACGCCCCAGAACACGCGGCTGCAAACCTGTGAGCGCAACGGCAGAACCTATGTGGTTCGCAGTTGCCGTGCCTGTGAGCGCAATCGCCGCAAAAAGTTGCAATTGGCGAATCCTGCCACCTCCTGATGTTCGGCGGTTCTCTCCTGTCGGCGCTTGACTTGCGCCTCCGTCTATCTGCCCGAGCCAGGAGGGCAGTCGCCTCACTGTGGTTTGCGGCTTTCAGTCTTGTCCTGGGGATGTTATTCACACTTCATGGTCCGGTCGCCTGGAGGGCCCTGTTGCTTTTTGTCGTCTTGCCGGCGCTGTCGGGAGCAGTGGCAGGGTTCCTTTGGGGTTCGCCGCTTCTGGATGGGTCAACAACGAAGACAGCTGCCGACGCTCTGCTCCGAGGAGGTGGCGTCGCAGCAGCGGCATTCGCCATCTTCAGTTGTTGCTTCGCAGTGCTGCTGCCGGTCGTCGAAACCGGATGGTCCGGCAGCCAGGTGCCAGCCCTCTTTCTTACAGTGTTGACTCTGGGCTTGCTCGCGGTTGGCCCGCTGGTGGTCGTCGGCGGCCTGATAGCTGGCGTCACTCTTCACGCCCTCGTCCGCTGGGCTGCTTCTTTTCGCCATAGCCTTCCAGGCCCCTGAAACCGGTGCCACGGGTCGTGGATCACGAACAAACACGGTTCAAAATTTCGCCGGGCATCCCCATCCGGTTCTCTTTAGGATAGGATTGCAGGCCCATGGTATCCATTTTTATCGGGGTCAGCCTCGACGGTTTCATAGCGCGGCGAAACGGCGCGCTCGACTTTCTTCCGGCGGGCGGCGGAGAATCACACGGCTACGACGAATTTATGGCCGGCGTGGATGCCATTGTTATCGGCCGCAACACTTTCGAAACGGTCTTGGGATTTGGGCCGCCTTGGCCATATGGCGGCAAGCGCGTTGTGGTGCTGAGCAACCGCCCGCTCGATTTGACGGTGGTAAAAGGCGGCAGAGTGGAACAGATGGCCGGTGAGCCGGCCCAAATCGTTGCCCGGCTGGCCGCGAGCGGCGCTCCTAACCTGTACATTGACGGCGGCGTTACCATTCAGGGATTCCTGCGCGCAGGGCTCATTCAACGTCTCATCATTACTCGCGTGCCGGTACTCATTGGAGAAGGAATACCTCTGTTCGGGCCGCTGCCCCGCGACATTCGGCTGCGTCATATAGCCACCCGCCACTATCCCAGCGGCCTGGTTACCAGCGAGTACCACGTCATCTAGCGGGCAAGGAGGCCGGCCTGTTTTTGGCTCTGGTAGGGGGAGATTCGCGTTCATTGATGGTTATTGTTGCGTACCCAGGCTTTTGCCCAGGCGGTCGGCTGCCTCCTCTTCCGCCTTAGCCTGCGCGTGCCGCCCGGTCAGAGCATAGATTTTGGCCATTTCACGGTGAGGAGCGGGCTCGGCGGGCCGCAATTTGGCGGCTTCGGAGTAATAGCGCAGCGAGTCTGAATAGCGCCGCGCCGTCTGGGCTTTGCGCGCCAGAGAGAAGCTGGCGGCATAGAGCAGGTCAACCGTTCCGGAATCGCTGGGATTGAGTTCGTGCGCATGTTGCAGCGCGCCATAGGCGGACAGTTCCTCTCCCAGCTTCAAAAGAACCGCGCCATAGAGCGCGTTTAGCTGGAACAGATCGGGCCAGCGCTGGAGGGCGGTCTGCAACGGCGCGCGCGCCTCCTGGTAACGGCTGAGTTGGAAGTACACCATGGCCAGGTTGAACTGCATTTGCGGCGATTGCGGCGCCAGTTCCGCCGCCCGGCGCAGCGGCTTCAGCGCTGCTTCGTAATCGCCATGCTGGCCGTAAAGGGTGCCGAGTTCCGTCAGCCGCGCCGCGTCATTATCGTCATAAAGCTGGTTGCATGCAGCGTGCGCCTGCTCCCGCAAGCCCTGGTCCAGCTTCTGCGCGCACTCGCTTTGCATGCGGGCCTCCTCGGCATCCCGCTGCCGCAACTGGTCTGACAGCGCGAAGGCCTTGGCCGAATCCTGCTCCCGGCCCTGCTGGCGGTACACAAAGCCGAGTTGATAGGGAACCCGCGAATCGTGGGGGGTCGTCACCTCAGCCTTCTTCAGCCATTCTTCCGCCGCCGCCAGGTCGCCATTTTTGAAATAGGCGTAGCCCAGATAATAAGCGGTGTCGGGAAACGGCGGCTTGGCGGCGGCCGTGCTCAAATCCCGTGTGGCGGCCTCGAATTTGTGCTCTTCCAGGTCCACCCTTCCCAGGTAATACATCACGTTAGGATGGTCGCCCACGGCCTGGCGCACCTGCTCGAGTTCCTGCCGCGCCTCTTCAAACTTGTGCATTTCGAAAAGTGCAACAGCAAGAGGGAAGCGCGCCCGCAGGAGCAATTCGGGGTCAAGCGCCAGGGCGGCCCGAAACTCATCCACCGCCACCGTGTAGCGGTCCTGTTTCAGCGCGTCGTAACCCTTGGCCAGGTGGGCCTCCGCTGTCCCGGTGCCGGCGGCTTGCCCCGCGTCCGCCCGGGGGGCGGGTTCGGCCGCGGTCTGCTGGCATGCCACTGCTCCAGCCAGAAACAGCGTACCTAGCATCAATAGTGCTTGTGGCGCGCGTTTGCCCCCGCTCATGGCCTGGTATCCAGAATTCTATCCGCGATTTCGGCCAGCTTTGGTCAAAAGCGCGCCGGCTATCTTCTTTATATCCGCGATCTCTTGCGCCGCTGCGGTGCCCACGTCATCGCTGACCAGCTTGCCACATTGTTCCCGGATGCGGTCGCAAACGGCGGGGTCCTCGCCATGGATCGTGAGCAGTTCTTTGAGCCAGTGTGTGCCGCAGCCGGCGTGAATGGTCCCATCCGCCCAGTCGAAGTCCATGTCGTGCTCGCTCGAGGTGTCGCCGTAGGTGTGGAACAGTTGCGCCCGCGCGGGCTTGTGGCCGCTTCCCAGCAGGGTCCCGCCGCTGCTGGGCGGGCGCTCAACTTTCATGGTCAGGCCGGTGGCATAGCTGCCCACCACTGTTATACTCGGCTGGCTCAAGGCACAATTCTCTTAGCTGGAGACAGCACTGGCACGCCGTAGCCTACCACAGCCGGTCAATCTGGGCCGCCGTAACTTTCTCGCGCGCTGCTGCCAGGCAGCTTCGGTCATGTTGCTTCCCGCGGGCCTGCGGTTGTACGCTCTTCCCCCACCCCAGCCTTCTGAGTGCCGCAACCCGCTTGCTCTCGACGGACAGTTCCACTTGCATCCGCGGTACCGCACGCCGGATCCGCTTGCTGTCACTCTGCTCGACACTCAGGCCGGTCACGATCAGTTCGTCAGCGAGAAATATCACGACCAGATCGCGGCCATTCTCGCGCAATGGAGTTCGAGCCTGCGGCAGAGCCCGCGTGATCTCCAGCTGATCGGTAAAACGCTGGCCGCAAATTTTGCCGGAGCCTCTTTCCATCCCGCGGAGTCGCGAGTGCTGCGCTCCGGACCCGAGCTGGAAATTCAGCAAAACAAATTTGCCGCCCATGCCATTTTTGGGGGCGACGTCTTCCTGCAGGACTTGCAAGCGGCGCTGAGCGTATTTTCCACAATCGTTACCGCTGAATTTCAGGTGACCAGCATTAGCGGCTCGCCAACTCTGACCGCGGCAAACCCGCCCCGGCGGCTGCACACTCGTGTGCGCTACGAACTGGTTGGCTCGGGCCGCGATTTTCATCGCGAGCAGCGTGTGGGCCAGTGGGACCTGGAGTGGGAAGCCACGCCGGACGGC
>DASVBI010000679.1:0-5535 GCA_036375915.1 Terriglobales bacterium
CTGCTCTTGAAATCACGTAACCTCCGACCCTCAGTGGCGTCTGAGTTATGACGAGCTGTCATGACTCGAAATCCTGAATTGCCTTTGCGAGGCCGGTTCAGCGCTGCCGGTTCGAACTGGAGCATTCGCTCCAACTGCGCCGCCGTGCTGCAATCGGCTGCAGCTACGTTCCCCAGCCTGAGCCGTCGCGGTCGTGTGGACTTGAATGTGGACATCTACATTGACGCAAAGACTCCGGCGCAGCCCTTGTGGGGCACCCCGCAGTTTCGTGGACGGGACCACCTCGTCTTCGCCGATTACGGCCCGAACAACTGCATGCTGGCGGACCTGCAGGCTCGTCATATAATCAGCCGCTTCTCCTCGGCAACCGCGGCAGACACCGGCTATTGGAAGCAGGTTATTTTTCCCATCCTGCTGGGCATTGCCGGCGTAGTGATCGGAGTTACAGCTCTGCACTGCGCTTGCCTGCAGTACAAGGGCGAAGGCTTGCTGATCACCGGCGAGTCGGGAGCGGGGAAGTCCACACTTTCATTCGAATTGGCTCGCCGCGGGCTGGGCTTCATTTCTGATGACTGGACCTATTTCCGCCGCACCGGAACGGAAATCACGGCTTGGGGATTGCCTGCCAAAATTAAGTTGCTCCCTGATTCCATCGCCCATTTTCCTGAATTGCGTGGTCATGTTCCAGTACCGCACCTCAATGGCGAACTCGCGTTGCAAATCGAACCGGAAACAGCTGGGGCCACGCGCGAGACTTATTGCCGGCCGGCCAGGATAATTCTGCTCAATCGGCAGCCGGGAACTTGCCTTGAATTGGCGCCCGTGGCCGCGAATGAAATGGCAGAGTATTTTCGGCAGAGTCTGGAAAGGCTTCCCGCCTGTTTGTCGCAACACCGCGACGCGCAACTCGCGATAATTAGCGCGCTGTGCCGGTCGGAGTGCTGGTATCTGCGCTGTGGAGGCACTCCTCAGGAAATTGCCACCCACATTCTCCGCGCCTGCGAAGGTATGCCGTCTGCGCCGGCAATGGCATCTCCCCAGGTGACTCGCGGGGAGTGGCCTGACATGCTGCGCCGTTTTGTCCGTCTGCCCCTGCAGCGACAGTTTTCCTTTGGCGGCCGCTCCTTTCAGGTTGCAACCGATTCCGAACGCGTTATGAGGGCATTGCGCTCCGTGGCGGAGCCTGGAGCACGCTCGCCTGCGTCTGCCATCTGCTGGACCATACAGGAAGAACCCGACTGGGACGGAAACGGGACTCCCGCAACGGGATTAGCAGGTGGCGCGTTGTCGTTTCTGAACGTGGGTGGGCACTCGTTCGTCGCATACGACCGCTCCCTTGGGCGCGCGATCGCATTTGTCGCGGCCGCAAACCCTGGCCAGGAACTGAAGTCAACTCTTCGAACGATGCTGTCGCACTTGGTGCGCGAAGCGGTACCGGCGACTCTGCCATCGTCCTCCGGCTTCGTCTCTGCGGTTGAATCGCGCATGCGCCAGACCTCGAGGCATGCGGATGCCTGATCGCCTGACAGAACAAATCATTCAGTTTTTGCGACTTGACGAAGACGGCGTCGTCGCGGATCTGCAGGGTTTCACCCCCCGCGACTGGAGCCGGGTGTTGCCCTGGCTTGATGCCAGCGGTCTGGCGCTCTATTTCCTGTACCGTCTCGAGGGCCGCAATGGCGGCAGTATTCTTCCTCCGCCCGTACTCACCCGCCTGCGGCAGAACCAGGAGGATAATCTTCAGCGAAGCAATGCCTTTGCAGAGGAGATGCGAGTAATTCATCGCCGCTTCGCCGCAAGCGAAGTCGAGTTTGCCGTCCTGAAAGGGTATTCCCTGGTGCCGGCGTACTGTCCTGCTCCTGCTCTGCGTCATCAATGCGACCTCGATTATTTAATCGCCGAAAACGATGTGCATCTGGCCGGCAGGGTGTTACACGTTTTGGGGTACTCACGGGTGAGCCAGGCGCCGGATAGCTACACTTTCGCCCGCAGCACCGGCGATCTGCCCCGCAGGGACAACATCTACAAAGCTCAGTTGAATTATTCGGTGGAGCTCCATACCACGCTTTGGGACAACGACGAGGTGGCAAAGCTGGAGCAATTGCCCCATGCGTTGGAGCGTCGCCAGTCGTTTCAAGTCTCCGAACTGATATTCCCCGTCCTCGCGCCCGAAGACCAGTTTATCCATCAGTGTATGCACGTGCTGTCACACGTTTTGCAGTTCTGGATTCGCTTGGCGTGGCTCTACGAGATCGCCGGTTTCCTCCAAAGGATGCGAGCTGACATCGCGTTCTGGCGCACGGTGCAGGACCGGATTGAGGGGAAACCCTATATTGAAAAGGCAGTCCAGTTCGTGACGCTGCTCGCTGCAAGCATCTTCCATGTGGAGAGTCCAAAGATACAAGAGGGCGCTTCTCGCACTCTCAGGCTGTGGGTGAATGAGTACGGCCATCAATGGGCCCTGCACAACCTGCCGGGGAGCAAGCTGAGCCTCTTTCTTTTTCGTGAGTTCATGGACGAAAAGCAATGGCAGCGGCTGCAGCGGCAGCGTCTGTTTCCCATCCACCGCCCGCACTCTGCCACGCAGGTGAACGCCTCCCGCCCCAGGCGCGGCATGCACGCCCGGTTCGCTGAATGCCGCTATGCCGGACAGCGCCTTGCGTTTCATCTCCGCGAGACCTGGCGCTACTTGTGCGAAAAAGCGAGTTGGCAACGGCGCTTAAGGCGAATAGAGGAAGGCCCGGCTTGCGCCCAGCTGGAAAGGGTGATGCGATGAGGCATCCGTGGGCATGGCTGCGTACGATCGCCGCGTTGACGGCTTCGCAGCGTTCACTGCTTTGCCTGAGCCTGGGTCTGATGTGTGTGGCGCGGCTGGCCAGCCTGGTGTTACCCGCTTCTTCACGTTTTCTGATTGACAACGTGCTGCATGGCGGACAGCACTGGGTCTTGCTGCCGCTGGTCGGTGCCATTGCCGGCGCAACTCTGGTGCAGGCTACAGCCGAATACTTTCGCACCCGGCTGAGCGCGCGCGCCAATGAGAACCTGGTGGCCGAATTGAAGGTGCAGCTCCACCGTCACATCACCCAGTTGGGTCTGCAGGACTACGAGGAAAGCGCCAGTGGCTTATGGCACTCCCGAATCACCAACGATCTTGAGGGAATTCGAAACCTGCTTGGCCCGGGGCTGGTGGAATCGGCGGGAAGTATGTTGACGGTGCTCGTCACTCTGGCGATTCTGGTATACATCAGCCCACAGCTTACGGCCGTGGTGCTGGGGTGCGCCGGCTTATTCGCCCTTGCTGTCCTGCGGCTGATGCGCATCATGCGCCCTATCCTCACAGAGCGGATGCAGATCCAGGGCGAACTGGGGAGCTTTCTGGCGGAATCTCTGCGCGGCATGCGCGTAGTGAAGGCATACAGCGCTGAGTCGCGCATGCAGGCGGCATTCGAGCAGCGCGTGCGCCGGCTGTCATCGAACCTGCTGCGTTCCGCCGATCTCCACGCAACCGTTGCTTTTCTGACGACCTTGCTCTCAGGCCTGGTGATCGCCCTCCTCACCTACCTGGCGAGCCGGGCCGTGCTGGCCTCCGGCATGACCATAGGGACGGTTGTTGCCTATTTTGTTTTCGTCGGATTTCTGGTGCCGCCCTTGATTCAGCTGACCCGTGCGGGAGCGCAGTTTACGGATGCTATGGCAATCCTGGAGCGGACGCGGGAAGTGCTGGAACTTCCGGTTGAGCCGCAATCAGGCCGGCGCTCGCGGGCCTTGACCCGCTGCGACGGCGAGATCGCCTTTGAAGACGTCTCGTTTACCTATGGGGGAACGGAGCCGGCGCTGCTCAACGTCTCCTTCAACGCACCGCCCGGCACCATAACCGCCCTGGTCGGCTCGTCGGGAGCGGGAAAATCCACCATCATCAACTTGATTGCTGGCTTCTATGAGCCTACCTCCGGGCGAATCACAGTGGATGGAATTGATCTGAGCACCATCACCTTGCAGTCTTACCGACGGCTGCTGGGCATCGTCTTACAGGAAGGAATGGTCTTCGACGGCACGATTTACGAGAATGTACTTTTTGGCTGCCCGGGGGCAGCCCGCCAAGACGTTCTGGCAGCCTGCAGGGCTGCGTACGTGGATGCCTTTGTGTGCCGTCTTCCGTGCGGCTACGAGACCAGAATCGGGGAAAATGGGGTTAAGCTTTCTGCCGGCGAAAGGCAGCGCATAGCCATCGCCCGCGCCATCATTGCTGATCCGCGCGTGCTTATCCTCGATGAGGCCACCTCCAGTCTGGACATGGAATCGGAACTTCTGGTTCAGCGTGCGCTGCGGGACTTGATGGCTGGCCGCACTACTTTTATTGCTGCTCATCGGCTGTCCACCGTGCAGTGTGCCGACCAAATCCTTGTGGTTGACGGCAAACGAGTTGTCGAGCGCGGCCGCCACGAAGCGCTTTGGGCTAAACAGGGGAGATATCATCAAATTATGCAGGCGGCGAACCAGGTTGCATTGGCGGCTGGCGCGTCTTCTCCCGACGCCGACAGGCCAGTCAAAGCCGCCGCATTATCTTCCTGACCCGAACCAGTTCCGTAATTCACAAAAGCGAACTTCCAGAGTTGCTCTCAGTTCTCATTCTGCTGCTGTTGATAGAGAGGATCGTATGTGGCCGGATCGTAATCCTGGCCGTATTTGTTTTTGTGGGGCATGAGGGAGGTATTTTCTACAACGTGAATGGCGGCCAGCGACACTCCAGTTTCCGGAATGGTAACCGTGCGGGTCAAAGCTTTCAGCACATCCGCCGTGGATCCTTCGTACCACACTTGCAGTTCATAGACGCCGGGCGGTACGTCGGGAATGCTGAACTCTCCCGACTTTCGGGAGATCGCATAATAGGGCGTCTCAAGGGCTATGACTACGGCGCCCATTTGGGCATGGATGTTGCAGAATATGTAGCTGATACCGGGCCTGTCGAAATGAACCCTGCGGCTCGTGCCCGCTTCATACAGGCCGAGATCGAAGCGCTTACCCTCGAATAGCGAAAAAACATTGTGGAAGAATGGATCGTGGTTGGGAAACTCAACCACCGCTCCTGCCGGTACCACCAGGATATGGGGATGGAAAGCTTTGTCCCGCTGCACCAGTCGAAGCGGCCCGGCAGCCCTGAAGTTGCGTAGCAGCTCTGAGTGCGATACAGGTTGGGATTTTGGCGTCAGCCACAGCACCACGTTCGCATTGTTTTTGCTGTACCTTTTGGCGTGATCGATGAGCAATACCTGCCCCCGGGCCGTGGCCTGCCCCCAGGCCAGTGATGCCAGCCCAAGCACTAGCGTGCTCAGGGCCAGTCTTCCAACTATGTGCATCCCTCGTGTGAGCATCTCAGAACAGTACTCCCATCACCAGATTGACTTGGCCGGCGTGCTGTTCTCCCGTGTTTATTTCGAAGGTGCGGATCTGCCGGTACTCCAGGGAAAACAGCAGGTCGGAGCGTGGCCGGTAGATAGTGTTAAACAGGTAGCCCGAATTCCGGGCCAGACCTGG